>DAORJS010000409.1:0-2785 GCA_035439185.1 Chitinophagaceae bacterium | reverse complement strand
TTATGCTGTAAGGCCTTGGCCACGGCTTCGGTGCCGCAATTCACATGGAGTTTGTGATATATATTCTGGAGATGTTTTTTCACGGTATCAATCGTGACATTGCTTTTATCCGCAATCATTTTATAGGAATTTCCCTTCACCAGCAGTTCCAGGATCAACGTTTCCCGGTTGGTCAGATTGAAATCGCTGACCGGTTGTTGCTGGTTCCGGAAAAACTGAAATACTTTCTGTGCTACAAAGGGACTCATCGGAGCCCCGCCCTTCATTACCTCCTGCAGGGCATTGATCAGTTGCATCGGTGAGGTATTCTTGAGCAGGTATCCATCCGCACCGGCACAAATGGAATCAAAGATCCGGTTATCATCATCAAACATCGTATGCATCACTACTTTGGTATGCGGTGCCGCTTCTTTGATTTGCTTTACGCCTTCCACACCGCCGATACCGGGCATATCTATATCCATGACTACCAGCTCTGCTTCCAGTTCAATCACCTGTTCAGCCGCCAGATTGCAATCCGGAAATGCGCCTGCTACTTTAAAAAGCTGCTCGTCATTGAGCAGTATTTCCAATGATTGCCGCAGCCGGTGATTATCCTCATAGATCAAAACCTGATAAGCCATTGATTCAAATATAGATTTTTTATATCCCCCTGGTATTACACAATCGGGTAGTACCTTTCTTACCCTGTTTTCATCCGCAATTCCACCAGGGTCCCCTGTCCGGGCGCCGTTTCAATCCTGCATTGTCCCTCTTCAGCCAGCGCCCTTTGCTGCATATTGGACAGGCCATTGCCTGATTTCACCTCTTCTTTTACAAATCCTTTCCCATTATCTTTTACCTGAAGAATAATTTCATTACCCACTGTCCGGATACTGATATTGGCTTCCGTTGCTCCGGAATATTTGACCAGATTATTTACGGCCTCTTTAAATACCAGGTAGAGGTCCCTGCGGCGGGTCATACTGAGATTTATTTTTTCACCAGGAGGGGGAAACTCAAAATGGCCATTGATCTGTTTTCCATCCAGCATATCGGCGGCATATCTTTTCATGCGGATGAAGAGGTTATCAATTTCATCGTACTTGGGATTGATATTCCAGACAATATCCGAGAGGGATTCACTGATCCGCTGAATATCTTCCGAGGCCCTGGACAGATAGTCCCTTGATTTATCGGGCTGCTCCAGATTACGGCGGGCCAGTTCATTCAGGATATTGATATTGCTGAGTGAGGCACCGATATCATCATGTAAATCCTGACTGATGGAATTCCGCATGGCCAGCAGGTTTTTCTGCTGTTCTATTTTTTTCTTCAACTGATATCGGTTAAAAAATGCATACCCGAGTAAAAGCGAAAGAACCAGTAATCCAATCAGGAGATTCCGGAATGTACGCTGGTTACTGATCTCTTTCTCCTGTAATTGCCTTTCCTTTTCGGCCAGTTCCAGTTGTTGCTTGCTGGCTGTGGCGATCAGTTCTTTTTTCACCAGTTCTTCTTCCTGACTGGCAATTCTGGCATCCTGTAATGCTTTAGATTGCGACAACAGATCAATTTCATTTTGCTTCTGTTTCGCTTCCAGCAGATTTCCGGCGATCACTGCATTCTGCTTTTCAATTTCCAGTTCCCTTAGTCTTTGAAGGGTACTGAGCCGGCTGATTTCATTATCTTTTTTCTCTGTTTCATATTTAGTGCGGATTTCCTCAATCTTTGACAGCGTGCTGCTGGCATTCATACTGTCGCGGTAAAGAATATAGTTTTTATAATTGTCGTAGGCAGCTGCATAATTTTTCCGGGAGAGATAGAAATTACTCATCTTCTCATAGGCATTTCCGATATTCTCTTTATTGCCCAGCTCCTTCGACAGTTGCAGGGCTTTCCGGTATAAGCTGTCTGCTGCTACGGAGTCCTGCGTGGCATTGGCCATATTACCGGCCGATACATACAGTCGGGAGAGCACCTGTTTATTCCCGGTTTCTTCAAAAATGCGGATCGCTTTATTTTGCCAGGCCAGGGCTTCTCCATACAGTTTATTTCTTCCTGCATAGGCAGTCATACCGGAGTACGCCGTGGCCATGAGCCTGGGATTTTTCAGTTCTTCTGCATATTGCACGGCTTTCAGCAGGTAATCCTTTGATTGCGGCATATTATTCTTAAGAATCATCAGCTGACCGATATTCACATAGGTAATCACCAGTCCGTTCCGGTCTTTGATTTTTTCGCGGATCTCAATACTTTTTTGCTGAAAGGCAATGGCATCATCCGTTTTTCCCATCAGGTAAAAAACGGATGAGATATTGCTATAGGTTTCACCCATCCCCTTTTGCTGTCCGTGCTGTTCAAACAAACGAAGGGCTTTGAAAAACCAGTCGCTGGCTTTATCCTTATCACCGGTTGAAAGGGCTACTGATCCAAGGTTGCTGTACACTTCAGCCGTTTTTTCAGACTGCGCTTTTTCAAGCCCCATACCAAGGGCGAGCTTATAATTATTTTCCGCTTCTTCTTTTTTTCCCATTTCCTGGTAGTAAACGCCATTGCGGTTATATACGGCGATCAGTCCAGCAGTATCTTTTAAAGGAAGCAATAGTTGCAGCAGGGAGGAATCATATTTTTTCATTTCCGCCAGCCTGCCTGTTTGCTGCATCATATCGGCCAGTTGTTGCAGTGCCTGGGCTTCAGCCTTTTTATTTTTACTGTTGCCAGCCATCCGGATCATTGCCTCGTAACTCCATTTTGCCGAATCATAATTGCCCTCTTGCTGGTAATGTGTGGCCTCCTGTTCCAG
>DAORJS010000408.1:0-2786 GCA_035439185.1 Chitinophagaceae bacterium | reverse complement strand
ACCATGTTCCTTCTTCAAGCCACCAAATCCGGAGTTTCCCTGGTCCTCTTCCTGGGTACCATCGGTATGGTTATCCTGGTGGTAGCCCTTGTAATCTTTATCATCCTGCACCAGCGCCGTGTACTGAAATTCCAGAATAAGATCAACCAGATGGAACAGGAGCAGCAAAAGATCCTGCTCAATGCCTCCATCAAATTACAGGAAGAAGAACGCCAGCGCCTGGCCGCCGATCTGCATGATGATGCCGGTCCCCTGCTCGCCACCGCCCGTTTATATTTAAATGAAAACCTGGTGAACCAGGATAAAGCCACCCAGCTCCAATCCATCTTCCAGGCCCGCCAGATTATTGACGATACCATTCAGCTGATCCGGAATATCAGTCATAGCCTGATGCCTCCTACCCTGAAAAACTTCGGACTCGAATCAGCCGTGAACGATCTGTTTCAGAAAATCAGTGGTTCCGGTGCCATCAATGCCAGCTCCCGTTTCCATGAATACAAGGAAAGACTCAAGGGCGAAAAAGAACTCGTGATCTTCAGGATCGTACAGGAACTGATCAATAATATTCTCAAACACAGCAGCGCCAGTTTTATCCACCTCACCCAGAATGTACATGCCGATAAATTCTACCTCCGTATCCACCACGATGGCAGGGGAATCGTACAATCTGATTTCGATAAACTGAATAAGAGTAATGTCGGACTCGGCCTGAAGAATATCAGCAGCCGGCTCCGCCTGGTACAGGGACAAATCAATTTCGAAAAAGACATTTCACAGACTTATTACAAAGTCACCATCGAATTACCAAAGGACGAACCCTACCAGTAAATCAATGACCGGCGAGGTAAAGCAGGATATTCTGTATAACTTTGCCCTTTCTGATATCTATGGGAATGATAAAGGTGGCAATAGTCGATGATCATAAGATTTTCCGCAAGGGAGTCATCCTCTCCCTGCGCGCATTTTCCAATATCAAGTTTGTACTCGAAGCAGAAAACGGCGATGAGCTGCTGAACGGTCTCCCCGACGCCCAGCCTGAAGTGGTATTAATGGATCTGCGGATGCCCGGAAAAGATGGTATCGAAACCACCAAGATCATCAGCAAACAATTTCCGCATATCAAGGTGCTGGTGCTGAGTATGTATGAAGACGAGCGCTTTGTATACCACCTGATGGAGAATGGCGCAAACGGTTATTTATTGAAGAACGCAGAGCCCAATGAAATCCGCCGCGCCATCATGGAAGTGGCAGAGAAAGGATACTACCTCAATAATTTTGTGAACCGCATCCTGCTTAAAAAATCACATGCCCGGCAGAAAGTGGTTCCTTCCCTGAATAATGAAATCACCCTGAGTGATAAAGAAAAAGATGTACTCCGTTTTATCTGTATGGAGTTCACCGCTGCAGAAATCGCACAAAAAATGGAAATCAGTCCGCGTACCGTGGAAGCGATCAAGGACCGGTTGATGGAACGTTTTGGAAGCAAGAACACCGCAGGACTGGTATTCTTTGCCGTGAAGAATAACCTGATTGAGTAATTAATCAGAAGACCATTTCCGGTACATCATCCGCCGCAATTAAGCGACCCGCTGTTTTAGCACGAATTTCTTCCACTGATACCCCCGGGGCCCTTTCCAGTAAATGAAACCCATCGGGGGTTACATCTAATACGGCCAGATCACTCACAATTTTTCTTACACATTTTACTCCTGTCAAAGGCAGACTGCAATCAGGCAGGAGTTTGGATTCTCCTTTAGGATTGGTATGCATCATGGCCACAATGATATTTCTGGCACTGGCCACCAGGTCCATCGCCCCTCCCATTCCCTTCACCATCTTACCCGGTATTTTCCAGTTGGCAATATCGCCCCGGTCACTGACTTCCATTGCACCAAGTACAGTCAGGTCCACCTTGCCCGCCCGGATCATTCCAAAGCTCATGGCTGAATCAAAAAATGCTGAGCCGGGTACGGTAGTAATGGTTTGCTTTCCGGCATTGATCAGATCAGGATCTTCTTCTCCCTCATGAGGAAAAGGACCCATTCCCAATAAACCATTTTCACTCTGAAGTACTACATTGATCCCCGCAGGAATATAATTAGCAACAAGTGTAGGGATACCGATCCCCAGGTTTACATAAAACCCATCTCTTAATTCCCTGGCAATTCTTTGCGCAATCTGTTCTTTGGTCAGTGCCATACCAATGTTTTTATTACCGGATACCGGCGATTATTTTTTCCTGACTGTTCTTTGTTCAATCCTCTTTTCATAAGCTGATCCCTGAAATATGCGGTGCACATAGATCCCGGGTGTATGAATGAAATTGGGATCCAGCACACCTGGTTCGACCAGCTCTTCCACTTCTGCAATCGTGATCCTGCCTGCCATGGCCATGAGCGGATTAAAATTGCGGGCCGTATCCTTAAAGATCAGGTTCCCGTCTGTATCCCCCTTCCAGGCCTTTACAATGGCGAAATCAGCGTCAAACGCATATTCAAGCAAATAATCCTTGCCTTTAAAATTGCGGGTCTCCTTACCCGTTGCTACTTCTGTTCCTGCACCAGCCGGTGTATAAATGGCGGGCATGCCATATCCCGCAGCCAGGCAACGGGTGGCGAGGGTTCCCTGTGGAATCAGTTCCACTTCCAGTTCCCCGCTGAGCAGTTGTCTTTCAAACTCTGCATTTTCCCCTACATAAGAAGAAATCATTTTCTTCACCTGCTTTTGCTGCAACATCAGGCCAATGCCAAAATCATCCACCCCGGCATTATTGGATATACAGGTCA
>DAORJS010000407.1:0-2809 GCA_035439185.1 Chitinophagaceae bacterium | reverse complement strand
ACCCGTTCGCCCCGTAATAATGAAAAGCATGGCGTGGATTATTATTTCATCAGTGTAGATGAATTCAAAGACCGGATCAACCGCAGTGAATTCGTGGAATGGGAAATGGTGTATGCCGGTAAATACTATGGCACCCTGAAATCGGAGATGAACCGGATCTGGGATACCGGTCGTTCCCCCCTGCTGGATGTGGATGTAAAAGGCGGACTGAATGTACAATCATTATATCCCAAAGAATCGCTTTCTCTTTTTATTGAACCCCCTTCTCTGGAGGAACTGGAAAAAAGACTGCGGGCCCGGGGAACTGAAACTGAGGAATCCCTGAAATCCAGGCTCAGTAAGGCTTCTTATGAAATGACTTTCAAACACAAATTCGACCATATCATCATCAATGATCAACTGGACAGAGCCTGTGCCGTTGCCGAAAGACTGGTCCGCGAGTTCCTTTCGCTAACTCACTGACACTGAATACAGATAAGACTGGGCTAACCACTTTCCACTTTCAATTTTCTCCCGATAGCTATCGGGATTTCAATTTCCCCTATAGTATCTTCGTGTTATGTTTTCCGCGAACACGATCATCTTCTTTATCCTGACCCTGCTCCTGATGGCTTTTTTTGCCGGAATTGAAATGGCCTTCTATAGTGCCAACCGCCTGAGCCTGGAAGTCAGGAAAAAACAGGGCGGCAGCAGTATGCAGATCCTCTCCCGCTTTATTGAATCCCCTGCCAAATTTCTGGGCACCACCCTGATTGGTTTTCATTTATTCCTGGTCTTTTTTGCCCTGCAGATCAGCACTTTTATGAGTCCGGTTTGGGATTACCTCGGTTTGCATCTTACCTATGTCAGACTGGTAGCTGAGATTGCACTGGCCACTTTTGTGGTGTTGGTTTTTGCCGGCTTTATACCGCGGGCTTTTTTCCGGGCCAATAGTAATAACTGGCTGATCAGGCTCACGTATGTATCAGATTTTTTCTATCAGATGTTTGCTCCGGTAGCTACCGGGCTGATTGATTTATCAGAATGGCTATTGAAATATGTTTTCAATATCCGGATTGATCCCAATAAAGAACCGATTAACCGGAGTGATCTTAAAAATTTGTTCCAGCCGGGTGATGATGATGAGAGACAGGAACGCAATACCCAATTACTTGAAAATGCACAGGAATTACCAAAAGTAAAAATCAGGCAATGCCTGGTTCCCCGCAAAGAGATCATAGGTATTGAGAGCCATGCCGGCATAGATGAGCTGAAGCAAAAATTTATTGAGACCAAACTGAGCAAGCTGCTGGTCTATGAAAATAATATTGACCATATCATCGGTTATGTGCACCAGTTGGATCTGTTTAAAAAACCTGAGTATATACAGGATGTCCTGCTGCCCATTCCGGCTGTTCCTGAAAGCATGAGTGCCAGCGACCTGATCAGCAAATTCACCAGAGAAAGAAAAAGTATTGCCTGGGTGGTGGATGAGTTTGGCGGTACCGCCGGTATCATCACCATGGAAGATGTGCTGGAAGAGCTTTTTGGTGAGATTCAGGATGAATATGATACAGAGGAATTCGTGGAGAAACAACTGGCCGAAAACGAATTCATGTTCTCCGGCCGGCTGGAACTGGATTATCTGGAAGAAAAATATGGCTTTGATTTTGGTGAAGAAGAATCAGAAACCCTGTCCGGCTATATCATCAATTATCATGAAACGATCCCCCGTCTGAAAGAAAGAATTATTATAGATGATTATGAGTTTGATATCCTCAACGTTAGTGATACCCGGATTGAAACCGTTAAAATGAAGAAGCTGAAATAAGTCCGTTTAAAGGATCCCATCTCCCCGCAGGTGATCTGGCGGACCGGGTAAATACCCTCTGTAACAATCCCTTAACCCCCTATCTTTGCTCACTTCAATCATTCCATGGCCCTGCTCGACTTTTTAGGAAAACGCAAACAAACCAACGATGCCGGTGGTGATATGTCATTTATTGACCACCTGGAGGAATTACGCTGGCATCTGATCCGCTCTGTAATAGCGGTGCTGGTATTTTCCATCACCGCCTTTATCTTCATTAATAATGTGGTGGATGATATCATTTTTGCTCCGGCCAAACCTGATTTTATTACGGCACAGTGGTTTTGTCATATCGGCCGTAAAATAGGTATGGGTAATGGTCTTTGCTTTGGAAATACAGAAGTGAAGTTTCTGGAAACCACCATGACCGGACAATTCATCTCTTCTTTTACAGTGGCTTTTGTCTGTGGTTTTATTGCTGCCTTTCCATATATCTTCTGGGAGTTCTGGAAATTTGTCCGCCCCGCACTTTCCCCGGCAGAAAGAAAAAAAACAAAGGGAATCATCTTCTGGGTATCGCTGCTCTTTTTCATGGGTGTGGCATTTGGCTATTTCATCCTCACTCCTTTCATGGTCAACTTTTATTTCAATTACAAACTGAGTGACCTGATTGAAATCAAACCCAGTTTTTCAGATTATCTCGAAAACCTGACCTATACCACCGTGGGTGTTGGTATTTTATTCCAGCTTCCTTTATTGATCCTGGTATTGGCCAAGGTTGGATTTATCACGGCTGCCTTCCTTCGCAAATTCCGGAGACATGCCATTGTGGTCATCCTGATTGTAGCAGCCATCATTACCCCTACCACCGATCCATTCAGTCTGGGTATTGTAACGATTCCCCTTTATCTGCTCTATGAAGCTGGCATCAGCATCGCAGCAAGAGTGGATAAGGCCCGGGCGAAGAAAGAGAAAGAATGGAGCTGACCGGATCATCCCCTGAATATTTAGTACCTTTGC
>DAORJS010000406.1:0-2814 GCA_035439185.1 Chitinophagaceae bacterium | reverse complement strand
TCAGTCTATCAATCGACAAACTTGGAACGTTGGTTTAAAAAACAGACGTTACAGGTATATGATCCTTTTCAACATCTCAACTTTTCAACATCTCAACTTCACTTCACATATTTCATTGCATTTTCCTCCGAGAAATAGGGATTGCGGATAAAGCTGCTGTCGTCAAGAGTGGATAGAAATATTTTAATAGACTCTTTTTCCGCTGTGCTGAGGGCAATTCCTTTTTTGTTTCCGGGCAATCGGAATATTGGGTCAAGGGTCGGGCTATCATGCATTCCGGAACTATAATGATCCAGCACTTCATCAAGCGTATAAAATCTTCCATCGTGCATATAGGGAAATGTAAACCCGAGGTTCCTTAGGGAAGGAACTTTAAAACGGAATTGATCCTTTGTATCCACCGATACCAGTGCCCGGCCTTCATCCGGTTCTTCAGCCGGTGTCAGTCCGTTATTCCGGAAACTCAGGTCTGTAAACAAAGGTTCTTTATGACAGCTGCCGCATTTTGCTTTAAACACTGAATATCCCCTGGCTTCTTCCGCAGTAAATTCCATTCCTTCCTTCCGCATCACTTTATCATATTTACTATCGGCACTCACCAGCATCACCATGAACTGGCTCAGGGCTTTCATCAGCAGGGAGGTGGTAATGGAATCGCTGCCAAATGCTTTTTTGAAAAGAGCGGGATACTCCGGGTGTGTATTCAGCTTTTTCAGCACCGCCAGAAGGGTATCACCCATTTCAACCGGATTGGTAATGGGAGCAATGGGTTGCAGATCCAGGTCCAGGATTCCGCCATCCCACATAAAACTATTATACCAGGCCAGGTTCTGAATGGCAGGTGTATTCCGGTTGCCCAGCAGATCATTGATGCCGTGTGAAAGATCATGTCCGTGATGGGTAAATGCAGCGGCCTGAATATGGCAACTGCCACAACTGATACTTTGATCGGCAGAAAGAACAGGGTCGTAAAACAGGCGTCGTCCCAGCAGAAATCCGTCTTCCGTAACTGTATTATCCCGGAAAGAATAAACCGGTGACGGAAAATTGGCTGGCTGTTTGAAAATAGTCTGGAGCCTGGAAAAAGCTGTGAGTAATGCAACAGACAACACTAATAAAACAACTACCGTTACAGACCTTATTTTACGACCCTTTCTAAACATATACTGTTTTATTGATCAATTCCTGATACAGTGAACATACCTGGAAAATTATCAGCGATTTTCGCACTGAACGGGGATACCATCACCGTTGTGTTTTTGGCAATACTGATATCATTTGTGCCACTGAACATATTGAGAATATTGGTATGGATATGTACTGCCGGAGTATTCTTTCCGCTGATTTTCAATTTATCCAGACCGAGCGTTATCGTTTTTACATTGTTCACGGTGGGTGTATTCATTCCTCCAAAGAGCCCGATATGATAGCGGTACTTATAATCATTATTTTTTCCCGGACTTGCAACAGGGGAGTAGCCCTCCATTTTAAAAAAGATATAGCCGCTGTTCCAGCTCCAGTACATACCGGCTCCTCCGGTGGCCGGATCCAGTACCCCGGTTCTTTCGGCAATGGGTTTGGTATTACGGAGACTGTCAACACCAAGGACAAAGCTGATTGATTCATATTTCCCTTCTGGTATTGTCAAACCGATCTGCCGGGAAGCAGGATCTGATTCTTTTACCAGAAAATAAGATTGATCCTGGGGGATCGTAATTACGCTGCCATCGGTTTTCTTCAGGCTGATATTACTGATATAATATTGCAGGAGACTCACGGTCAGTTTTTCTCCGGATGCTGTATTAAAAGTATCCTTGTTCAGCTGCAGGGGCTGCGAACCTGCATAATTTTCAAAAAGCAGACTGAGACTGCCTTCATTGGCAGCAGCCGGCACCTGCATTTTTGGTTGCAGGCTGGCAGTACAGGAGGCAAATATAAGGGCGGCTAAAACCGGTATGATCAGATGTTTCATGTGATTGAGTTTGTCAGTTTTTGATGAGCTGGCGGCCATCAATGTAATGGTATTTATTATGAACTTTAAAGGCCAGCAATCGTATGTCAAAATCCTTTTTCTTTTCCAGTACGGCATTATGTAAATCAGTACATAGTTTTACGAGTTCGGAAAGGCTTTTCTGTACGGCATCTTTTTTAATTCCTGATGGAATTTTGGAGGCCTGCCAGATTTTCGCTTTGGCCAGCAGATAAGCACTGCTGTCTTTCACTGGTTGCAAATCATCATCTTCAGTCGGATGTAAAACATTGATGACCATTTCTGCAAAGTCACGGTGTTCTTTCCAGTAAACTCTCTGGGCCTGGCTATGCCATGATAAAAGGATGGCAAATGCCATCAATATCAATTTCATTTGTTTGCATTGATAAATTGAAAATGCCGGATAAAACCGGTGAGAAAGTTTTATAATAAAACTCAGCAACGGGGAGGCTGGAATATGCTGGAATGAAAACCGGGCTGACAGGATGCTGCCTGATTTTTTTCTGTAATCCTATGCCGGGTAAGAGGAATTATATGTTGCGTGGATTCCTGTACCGGTGCAAACAGCACAATATTGATTTCTGCCCGGCTGCCGGTTTCTTTTTTCTCTTTTTCTTCCTTTGCCCTGATTTTTTTCATCAGCTGGCACTGGCCCTTGCAGTGCAGGGATGGCCGGTATTTGTTTACACAGTTCTTCACATAGTTCCGGGGATTGAGTTGGTAATCCAGTAAAAGCAGGGTGTTGCCAAAACTGAGGGCAGCAAAGGCAAGAAGCAGGAAGATCGCTACTTTTCTGCGGAACATGCTGCAAAATTACGGGAAAC
>DAORJS010000405.1:0-2819 GCA_035439185.1 Chitinophagaceae bacterium | reverse complement strand
ACTTATACCAATGTGGACCGGAATTTTCCCTCCGGATTTTCCTTTGTAATCGGGGTGATGACCAATGATCTGATGAAGGTCACGCAGGCTATGGGAGAGGCGGAGGGTATATTCAGGGGGGTACGAAAACTCAATACCACAGAAGATAACAATTTCGTCATCGACCGGAGTGATAGTGTGGCAGAGAAAGCCATGAATAGCCTGGGCTTCCTCACCGTTTCTGCCACGGTAATCGGGATGATCACCCTTATCGGGGCGGCCATCGGCCTGATGAATATCATGCTGGTCTCTGTTTCGGAGCGAACGCGGGAAGTAGGACTGGTCAAAGCCATCGGAGGGAAAAAAATTATGGTCAGCCGGCAGTTCCTCATGGAAGCTGTAATTATCAGTATGATGGGAGCCTTTTTTGGCATTCTCCTGGGGGTATTTGTGGGTAATCTTTTTTCTATGGTCCTGAATACCGGATTTGTAGTGCCCTGGAACTGGGTGCTCTATGGGATTATCATCTGCTCCCTGGTGGGATTACTGGCCGGATTATACCCGGCTCTCAAGGCGGGAAAGCTCAATCCGATTGAGGCCCTGCGCTATGAGTAATCATCCGAAACCGTTTGCATTTGACAGCCTTCAGGCCAGGCGGAATTTTCTTATCAAATTATTTATCAGGGGCTTGTTTCATTTGAAAAAATCCCTAACTTGACCCTCCCTATCTCAGAATTTGAGGAGTGGGGTTTTTTGTATAATCTTTTTTCTTAGCATTGTACAACTAACGGGAATAACATATCTAACATTTCAAAAAACTAAAAAACACAAGATCATGGCAGAGATTAAACCCACTGCATCAGTTAAGGCTACTTCTGTTCAACCAAAGAAAAGCAGCAACGCCATTTCATGGATTGCTCCTGTTGTTTGTATTATTGCCGGTTATGCTATCTGGCGTTTTATCCTGGGCAGTGCCGATGGATTTGCCGAGCCTGATAAGGCTGGTGGATTCTGGCCTCACCACAAAGGTCCCAAGGATGCCCTTCACAGAATCTATGAAGGAGGTATCATCGTTCCCCTGCTGATTGGTATGCTGTTGATGGTGATCGTATTCTCTATTGAGCGTTTCCTGACCATCCGCAAAGCACTGGGAAGTGGATCCATCTCTGACTTTATCCGTAAAGTACAATACCACCTGGCTAACCGCAATGTTGATGCGGCTTTGTCTGAGTGCGACAAACAAAAAGGTTCAGTAGGTAATGTAATGAAAGCAGGTCTGCGTCGTTACAAAGAAATGATCAGCGAAGGCGGTCTTTCTACCGAGCAAAAAGTAGTGGCTATTCAGAAAGAAGTAGAAGAAGCTACTGCGCTGGAACTTCCTATGCTGCAGAAGAACCTGGTGTTCCTTTCTACCATTACTTCGGTTGGTACCCTGATCGCCCTCCTCGGTACGGTATTGGGTATGATCCGTTCATTTGCTGCCCTGGGTGAAGAAGGTGGTGGCGGTGCAGCCGGTGATCTGGCGGTTGGTATCTCTGAGGCCCTGTATAATACAGCCCTGGGTATCGGTACATCAGCCCTGGCCCTGATCATGTATAACGTGTTCACAACCAAGATCGACGCAATCACTTATGGTATAGATGAGTCAGGCTTTACCCTGACACAAAGCTTTGCCTCCCTGTACAAATAATGCAGGCGCATCTTTGTATGGAAAATGGTAAAAAATTCATCTAAACTGTAAATAGAAATTAATTATGCCAAGTGTCAAGATACCGAGGAAGAGTACGGATACGGACATGACTCCATTCGTGGACATTGCCTTCCTTATCCTCTCCTTCTTCATTATGGCTACGAAATTCAAGCCACCTGAGCCGGTGGAGATCAAAACGCCGGGTTCTGTGCTTTCACAAAAACTGCCCGAGAACAATGCGGTATTGATCACCATTGATTCTACAAACCGGGTTTATTTCAGTGTAATGTCGGAAAAAGATAAGTCTAAGTATGATGCCATCATTAATGACATCAATACCACACAAAGTCTGGGACTGACACCTGCTGAGATTCAGAACTACCGCCAGACTTATGCGGTTGGGGTTCCATTCGGCGGTTTAAAGCAATTGCTGGCTACTAATTTCAAGGACCAGGCGAGTCTGAAACAACCGGGTATTCCGGTGCTCGATACGCTGAATAATCAGCTGGTTCATTGGATTGGTGCAGCTAAAAGGGCTTTTGCCGGTGAAAAAGGGTTTAAATACCTCATCAAAGGAGATGGTGCATCGAAATACCCCACATTTGAGGCGGTGATTGCAGCGCTCAAGAAAAATGATGAGTTCAAGTATAACCTGGTCACCGCACTGGATGATGTACCGGCTGGCAGTGAATTCAGCAAGGCGCAGTATTTCGTTCCGGAAAACAAGAAGTAATATTTTTAACTAACAAAATTTTTTCAATATGGCTAGTATAGATACCGGTGGTGGTGATGGCGGTCATAAGAAAGGCCCGGGGGTGAAGAAAGCCAAAAAGCTTTCAACCCGTGTTGACATGACTCCCATGGTGGACCTCGGGTTCCTGCTGATCACGTTCTTCGTGTTCACAGCAACCATGAACGAGCCTACCGCCCTCGACCTGAATATGCCAAAGGATGTGGATGACGAAAAGAAAAAGACCGAGGTAAAAGAATCTTCCGTGCTAACCATCATGCTCGGAAAAGGAGATCAGGTCTATTATTATGAGGGAAAGCTGGAGCCGGATGCGTCCAACTTCAAGCAAACCACCTACAAAGGCATCAGGGATATCATCATCAACAAGAAAAATGAAGTAAAAAGCCGTTTTAACCCGGC
>DAORJS010000404.1:0-2824 GCA_035439185.1 Chitinophagaceae bacterium | reverse complement strand
GTGAAACCGTTGATATCAACCGGATCAGACAGAATGTGAGGGAGGGAATGGATAGTATGAAGGAAAAAATGAAAAACTGGGGTGAAGAAGTCAAATCATCTGCTCAGCAATTCTCAAATAAAGCAAAAGAATTCACCGATACACGGGGCAGAGAATTTGCCCGTGAAGTACGTGAAACCACCCGGAGAAGGGGTGGCGGATTGGGACATGCCATCGGCGTATTGTTTAAAGTATTCTTTCTGTTTATTGCAGGTACCATTGCCTTTGCCTTATTTGTTACAGTAATAGCCTTGTTGTTTGGTGGTGTAGCCTGGTGGCCGATCAATAATTTTTTGTGGACCAGCAGCCGTCAGGAATTCCTGGCCTGGGCCACATTAATTCTCTTCCTGTTGGTCCCGCTGATCGGTTTTATAACCTGGATCATCCGCCGGATCATCAGGGCCAAAGCAAAAAGCAATTATCTGGGCTGGACCTTCGGTGGTCTCTGGGCCCTGGGTTGGGTAGCTGTTGTGTTCTTTGCTGCCAGTATCACCAGAGATTTCAGGGAATATGAACATGTTGATACATCTGTAAGTATCAATCAACCGGCCAATGGAAAAATGATCGTGGCTGTTTCCAAACCTGAACTGGAATATACCGGTGGATTCGGATGGATTGACGGAGATGCAGATGGTTGGGATATATCCTCCGACAGTCTGAAAATTGCCGCTATACATTTTGATATTCGTACCAGTCCGGATGCTCAGTATCATGTTACCCTGAAAAAATACAGTTTTGGCCGCACTGAAAACGAAGCTACAGCCCGCGCAGAGAAAATAGTCTTTGATATTACTTCCAAAGACAGTGTCCTGGATCTTGATCACGGTTATGCCATTGGGAAGGAAAGCCGTTTCCGGGGTCAGCATGTGGAAATAGAAATTCAGGTTCCGGTTGGAAAGAAAATCCGTTTTGACAGATCCGTCGATGTTAAATTAAACGGAATGGAAGTAAAAGTTAAGCGAAGCTATCGGAGAAACCGGATTTCCGGAGTAGAGATTTCCGACAGGGGAGGATTTGTTTATCAAACGGATATTGATTATACCATGGGTGCAGGTGGCGAACTGATCGGTCCTGATGGTGAAAAACCGGCTCCCAAAACCGATAACGGATATCGTTATGATGATGGAAAAAAAGATACAACAGCCGTAAAAACTGAATCAGGCACATTGGAAAAACAACTGGAAGAGGAAAAAAAGAGAAATGAGGAGAATGAAAAAAGAATCAGAGACCTGGAAGAAAAAATCAGGAATACCAAACCAGGAACTTCAGTCCCATTAAAAAAGAAAACCGAAATCAAAAACGCCTTTGCCAAAGGACCCTCCCCGGTTTCTTCTGCCGCGGAATGGTTTTGATGGATTGGTATAAAGAAGGTTGAAGTTGGACATCCCCTTAAGGGATATAGAATGGTCCCGTTCCCGCCCTGGCAGGACGGGCCTTTCTGTTTAATGTATTGTTAAGCCGGAATAAATACCCCGTACAGGGTATGCCATTCTTTTTTACAGCTATTACTTTTATATCGTAAATTGAATGTCAAAACCCGATTTAATAACCACAAACACAAAAACTATGAAGAGGATTAAACTCCTGTTTTCATTCTCCTTGCTGCTGATGGCCTCTGTTGCTTTTGGCCAGGCAGAAAAAAATGTTTCTGCCATGAATGCAGGAACAACACTGAGTGCTGATGATATCGGCTTTCTGAGCATGGTCGCAAATGCCGACCTCACTGCCAGCCGCGGAGCAGGTGCTCCCACAGCTACCGTTGCCGGTTCTACTTACAAAGCCGGTGATGTACTGGACGCCAAACAGGCCAAGTCAATCCAGAAAGCCATCAAGGCTTTCCAGAAAACCTACAAAGCGCCTACCGCCAGCCGTGGTGCCGGACTTTGCTACTACTGGTACTACTATTGTGATGGTTACGGCTATTGCTACTGGTACAAATACTGGTATTACTGTTAATCGAACAGCCACCAACCTCAATGAACAAGTCCTGCCACCGGCGGGACTTTTTTTATCTTTAACTGATGAAAGATATTTTCTCAGCACAATCGGAATTGTATGCCAGGTACCGGCCTACCTACCCACCCGATTTGTTTGAGTTTATATTGAAACAGGTATCGGAACGAAATATGGCCTGGGATTGTGCAACAGGAAACGGACAAACCGCCAAAGATTTAGCTCCCTTCTTCACAAAAGTAATGGCCACCGATATCAGCCAGCATCAACTTTCAAACGCCATTAATATTCCGAATGTTTTTTATTCTGTTCAGGCGGCGGAACATACAGACTTTGAAGACAACAGTTTTGATCTGGTAACGGTATCCCAGGCCCTCCACTGGTTTGATTTTGATCTTTTTTACAAAGAACTTGTTCGCGTAACCCGTTCCGGCGGCTGGTTGGCTACCTGGATGTATGGTGGAATGACTGTTTCTCCGCAAATTGATAGCATCAAGCAGGATTTTCATAAAAATATACTGGGCCCATACTGGGATCCGGAAAGAATATTGGTAGACACAAATTATGCAACGATCCCTTTTCCATTAAAAGAGATCCCCTGTCCGCTTTTCAGTCTGAATGCTGAATGGGATCTGGATGATATCAGGGGATACTTCAACACCTGGTCGGCTGTACAAAAATTTATGCAGGACAAAGGGTATAACCCCACTGATGAAATAATGGAAAAGATAGCTAGACATTGGCCAAATGAAAAAATGACCATCCGGTTTCCATTGTATCTCCGCATGGGTCAGGTGCTGAAATAACTGGCTTTTTATTCTACATTTGCTCA
>DAORJS010000403.1:0-2828 GCA_035439185.1 Chitinophagaceae bacterium | reverse complement strand
CTGATGCCTTTGGCACTTTTACCACTGATCTTTTCCCCCAGGACCTGCCCGTGAAAGAAAATATTATCTGCTAAAATAAAGCCGTTTTTCCGCAAATGGGGGAAAACAAGGTTAAAATATTGAATATAAGCGGGTTTATCCGCATCTATGAACACCAAATCCCAGGTTTCCGCCAGTTTCGGCACTATCTCTAACGCATTTCCGGTATGCAAAATTATCTGCCCGGAGCGGTCGGACCGGTCAAAAAATGACCTGGCTTTTTGGGCATCGGCTTCCCGCAGTTCAATGGTATGCAATTGTCCTTCGTCTGCCAGTCCTTTCGACAGACATAAAGCACTGTAACCTGTAAATGTGCCGATTTCCAAAATGCGGCGGGGCCTGATCATGCAACTGATCATTTCCAGGAATTTACCCTGCAATGCTCCGCTGAGCATATGGTGTTCCGGATGATGCTGAACTGTAAAATCATGAACTTCTTTCAACAGGGCATCTTCAGCGGAAGTATGGGTTAGTGCATATTGTTCGGCAGCCGGGAGAATCAGGTCCACAGTTTTTTTGGCAAAGATACCGTGCTTATTCCATCCCTTTATCTTCTATGGAACTGATCTTCCCTCCTTCCCAGCAAACATTGTATTTGCGTTTAGTCATACCGGAAACAAATTGCATCAGATGACAATTACCATTTGATTCCAGTACAACGGGTTTATCGAGATCATAAAGATCCATGTCCTTCCGGTCCAAGCCCGGTTTGCCAAAATCATCCAGGGCAATCCGGACAGAAGCAGAGCGGCCATTGAAATTGAGCATAAAATCCTGCATTTCGGTGCTGAGTGTTACCTCAGTCTTCGTATCTGCTTTCATGTCCGCATTAGATTCAGTTTTCTTATCTGTTTTACCGCCACAGGAGGCAAATACTGAAAGCGTGGCAATAAATGCTGCTGCAAGGAAATTTCTTTTCATAAAATAAGTGTTGGTTTAAGGTTTATACTGCTTGTAGTTTAGCCGTTTTTGCCGGAGTGGAAATCATCCACAAACCGGCAAATGTCAGGAGTCCGTTAATTAAAATGAGTTCATTTCCGATTTTATAACCGTTGAATACACTGTCTGACAGATTTTGTAATCCCAGTGTTACATGGAGTTTAGCCTCATACCAGGCCGGGTTACTGAGCATATCAATTACCAGCGCCAGCAGGGGGGCCATGATGCAAACCGGCCAGATTTTTTTATCATTCAGTACTCTTTTGGTGAGGATACCAAAAGCAAATAAACCGAGCAGCGGTCCGTAAGTGATACCCGCAAATTTCAGAATGAAATCAATGATCAGTTTATCGTTGATGGCTTTAAAGATCAGCACCATGATAAAGAAGACGAGTGCGAAACTGAAATGCACTTTCAGTCTTGTTCTTTTCTTCTCTTTTTCCGTTCCTGCTGTCTTGTTCAATCCGAGAATATCTATACAAAAACAGGAAGTCAGTGAAGTGATGGCACCATCCACACTTGGGAAAAGTGCTGAGATCAGTGCAATGATAAATATAATACCGATGGTGCCGCTGAATGCATCACTCAGGGCAATGGTAGGAAAGAGATCATCGGAAGGAACATTAATTCCGTTCTGGGCCGCATAGAGATACAGTACCCCACCCAATACCAGGAAAAGGAAATTCACAACCATGAGTACGGTACTGAATGTCATGATATTTTTCTGGGAGTCCTTCAGGGTTTTTACACTGATATTCTTCTGCATCATTTCCTGATCCAGTCCCGTCATGGCAATCGCAATAAACATACCGCCGATAATATGTTTGAGGGCAAAAGAGCCTGCTTTTACATCCCAGTTAAAAATCTGTGTATAGCCTTTATCTGCCATCATATTCATGGCACCTCCGAAATCAGTTCCCAGCGCTTTCACGATCACGATAATACATACCACCAGTCCGGTCAGCATACCGGTTGTCTGAAGAGTATCCGTATAAATGATGGTTTTCACCCCGCCTTCAAAAGTATAAAGCAGGATCAGCACCAGAATGACGAGGGCTGTTGCTGCAAACGGAATTCCCATTTTATTAAAAATGAAAATCTGCAGCACACTGATCACCAGGTAAAGTCTGGCCGTGGCACCCACGGTTCTGGAAAGAATAAAGAAGAAGGCACCGGCTTTATGGGCATTGATGCCGAATCTTTTTTCAAGGTAAGTGTAGATACTGGTCAGATTCATCCGGTAGTACAGGGGCAGTAAAACAAAAGCAATGACCAGGTAGCCCAGCAGGTAACCGAGAACAATCTGAAAATAATAAAAATTACCACTGCCTACCCCACCCGGTACACTGACAAACGTGACACCACTCAGCGAAGTACCAATCATGCCAAATGCTACCAGCATCCAGTTACTGCTCCTGTTTCCGATAAAAAAAGATTCATTGTCTGAATTGCGGGAAGTATACCAGGCTACGCCGAGTAATAAAACAAAATAGCCGATGACAAAGCAAAAGAGGATTGTTGGCGACATAATTTTCTATTTCACATGAGGTAAAACAACCGGTCAGCATCAAAGCGACCCCATGTCTGATGAAACTATTGTTTACTGTTCCTTTATCTGCTGATGTGGGAAACAGATTTTTGAAGATAAAGAAATTTATTATCCCTTTGTCCCAATATTATTTAAACATGATGATTCAATCCATTGCCGTTTTTTGCGGTTCCAAAAACGGGACTAACCCGGTTTTTCAGGAGCATGCTTCCACATTGGGTGCATTACTGGCAGAACGGAAAATTAAACTGATATACGGAGGCGGCAGTGCCGGACTGATGGGTGTGATTGCTGACAGTGT
>DAORJS010000402.1:0-2829 GCA_035439185.1 Chitinophagaceae bacterium | reverse complement strand
ATTTTCTGATTATCGCAACCATGATTATAATTGCAGCCCTCTTCTTTCAAAAATATTTATTACTGACTCCTACCAGTAAAACTGCTTCCTCTTTTAAAAAAATCAGGAGGCCAGATGGGAGTTTGTTATTGCTGGGTGCGATTGCTTTTTGCTGTTTAAGTGCAGAAGGATGTATGTTTGACTGGAGCGGAGTTTATTTCCGGGATGTGGTGGAGGCAGAAGGATCCTGGGTATCCCTTGGCTATGCCTCGTTTATGATCATGATGGCTACCGGAAGATTTACCGGTGACCGATTAGCCCGGCGATTTGGCAGAAAGCGCATGGTCCAACTGAGCGGGCTGCTTATTTTTTCAGGGATGATGATAGCCGTACTGTTCCCTTCATTGATAATTGCCACCATTGGGTTTATGATAGTAGGATTAGGGGTCAGCAGTATAATCCCGCTTATGTACAGTACAGCCGGAAAAGTAAAAGAAGTTGCCAGTGGTATTGCGATAGCCACCGTTTCCGGAGTTGGGTTCTTTGGTTTCCTGATGGGTCCGCCATTGATTGGTTATATCGCGGAACTGACCGGCCTTCCCGTTTCTTTTGCTGTCATTGCATTACTAGGCATTGTGATCAGTTTGCTGATCAACCGTGTAAAAGAAATCGACTGATCAAAGCTGCAATAATGGCTGTAATTCGGATTTGCTGATTTTCAGAATGCTGCCATGTCTGATTCCCGGAGGCAAGGCAATACGGTCGGATATTTCTGTCCAGTTGACCAGATCAGTTGATTCGATAGCCCCATAGCGGTGATCGCGGTATTTATCAAAATAAACAATCCACTTATTTCCCAGGCGGAAAGCGGTAGGACCTTCGGCCCAGTAGTTACCCGTGATGGGAGCTGAGGGGGCAGAGTAACCGCTGCTTAATTTCATACTGACAGCGATACGGATATTTTTCTGAGGCGGATTCCTGGTTTCATCTTTCAGGAACATGATATATTTTTTACCATCGTACACAATACTGGCATCAATCACATTGAAACCTTTATCGTATAATAATCCTGTTTTGCTGAAAGATTTGAAATCCCTGGTTGTGACATAATACATGCGGTGATTATATCCGTTTTCCACTTTTGGATCAGCGGGAAATTTTCCGGCAATGGTGGTCGCCCAGTAAATCATGTATTGTTTTTTCCTCCGGTCATAGGTAATTTCAGGCGCCCAGCAATTACGGGCCGAATCTTCATGATGCATTACCGGGATATATTGTTGTTCACTCCAGTGGATCAGGTCTTTGGAACTGGCATAACCAATCCCAGGTTGATTCCAGCTCACGGTCCAAACCATATGAAATAAACCATCTTCTCCCCGGATAATACAGGGATCGCGCATCAGCGAATCGCGGCTGAGGACAGGTTGCAGCAATGACTGATCTTTATTGAGAGATGACCATTTTAATCCATCCTCACTCCAGGCCAGGTGTAATCCATCCTTGCCGTTATTCTTAAAATAAGAAAAAAGATACACACTGTCGGTTTGCTGTGCTGCTGCAACCCAACTAAACAGCATACCCGCCAGCGAAGCAAGAAATCTTTTCATAAATTATCTTTCTAAAGTAACACTCATTAAACCGATCACCACATCGTTAGCGATTGCTTTTAATACGAGGCTTTTTAAGTTTTTCCCGGAACGCAGCGGAAGATTCAGCACTGTAGCCGCACCGCCATCAATGGCATAACCTGTATATCCCTTAATAGAACTGTATTTGTACCCTTCTCCGATCTCCTTGCCTGTTTTCAGGGCAATCCTGACCGGACGGGTTTCTCCGATCGTGAATGCATATCCATCCACATAGTAATCCTGCTCGATGGGCCACCAGTTTTCGGGATTGATCAGATTCAGTTCTTCATAAGTACCATCGGTATAATTTACCCGGATCCTTCCATTCGTGATCCGGCTTTGCATGGTATTGGTGCTTCCCGCCATCAGGAAATGGACGCGGGATGCCTGTCCTTTTAAAGGGATGACTATGGAATCCGGGAAATTATCCCACATGGAAGTAAATACAATATTCTTCCTTGTGCTGTCAACAGGCGTTTTGAATGGTAGTCCGGCAGCCGTGGTGAATACCTCAGTTTTTCCAGCTTTTGCTCTTAGTCCGCTATCAGATAAATTGACCTGCAGGGAATGATAGGCCCAGTTGCCGATTCCGCTTACTGGCAACTGTAAAGTGGGTGAGGCCGGACGTGGTGACAAATATTTTTGTTTAAATATATCGGTGACCCTGCAATTAAATGCCGGGCTGATATCCACTGTTTCGTAACTGACATTTTTTGCAGCAAAATTGGCTACGGTCCGCTGTGGAGGAGGGGCAATGAAAATGTTGAAAGGCTGCCACCAGACGAATTGTCCCTGTCTGGTTCTAATAAAAAATGTTTTATGTCCATCACCTTTTCGCAAACCTGCCGACAACGAATTGATACGCATTTTTACATCAATGAGCACCCGTTGAGGATCAAATAATCTGAAGGCCTGATGATCTTTACTGCTGATTATTATCTTTTCATTATTTGCGTATTCCTGTCGAATGACGATAGTCCTGATCGGTTTACCAGCCCATTGAATACTGATGCTGATGATAGCCAGGGCCGGTGTATTTATACTTATTGCGGGGATTCCTATCCGATCAGGTTCAATACTGAAATTTGTTTTTACCCCATTTACCAGTACCGCTTTTATGCTGTCGCTGATCACAGGAACAATCAACCGGATTGACCTTGCCTTACTGCTGTTACGTTGCACAATGTTGTAGCTTGTCTCCTTTTTATTTTTCAGGAATTGA
>DAORJS010000401.1:0-2841 GCA_035439185.1 Chitinophagaceae bacterium | reverse complement strand
AGTTGTTTCTTGTACTGCATACACAAATTAAAAGGGAGTTCACCGCACCCGGACTTATTCTTCCAGGCGATCGGTACAGCTGTATTCTTTTTTCAGAAAATCATCATAGAAATCTGCCTGTTTAAACAGGTTCCTGAAAATATCGGCTCCGGATTCTTTGGTCATATCCAGATCATAGATAATACTGCTGAGTACAATATTCTGTTTTACACAACTGAGCACAAGGCCCCTGGTCCTGTGATTTTCTTCCAGCAGGAACTGGTACAATGGCTTTATTTTTAGTGCATCTGATGGCAGTTGGCAGAGATAAGCATCCCCGGCAATAAAAAAATTATCCGGATTATACGTGATTTTGATTTTTGCTGACCCTTCTTTTACGCTCCAGTTATTCGCTCCTTCGCGGGCCAGTTTTACATCCTTGCCCAGCTCCTTCAGAATCTCTTCAATGGTTTTGGCCGCACCCACCGCTACCACTTCTTTTTCCGGTATCTCGGGCAGTTTTACTTCCGTACCGCAGCTGGGACAATATTTTTTGGAGTCAATATTATTGGAAGTAACCAGGTAACCGCAGCTGAAACACCGGGTACTGGCCTGTCCCTTGTTGGGAACATATAATTGCAGGGCTTCACGAAGATAATTTACCGGCAATGCAAAGCCCAGATTATCTCCCCCCCGAATGATAAAAGAATTAACCCCGATGATTTCCCCTTTATTATTCACCAGCGGGCCACCGCTGTTTCCTGGATTGATCGCTGCATCGATCTGAATAAATTTAAGTCCGTCCCTGATCCGGTCCACTTTCGATATCACCCCCTGCGTAGCCGTATAATTCAACCCATAAGGATGGCCGATCGCCACCACCTGGTCACCGTCTTTCATTTCTTCGTAACGTCCCAGTTTCACATCCGGCAATTCGGTATTCCTGGGTGCTTCCAGAAAAGCCAGGTCATGTTTACGGTCGGTGTACCACACTCTTGACATGGCTTTATCAAATGCTTTTCCGGCAATGGTTACCTCTGCATTTTCGGCAACCACATGATCATTGGTCACGATCAGGTCAAACTCCTTGAGGTAAAAGCCCGTTCCCGTACCGGTATTAGTGGCAATCTGAATTATGGCTTTCTGGTATTGCTCTATGATACTTTGTGAATCCATTTATTTGGGATCAAGGTTTAAAAATTCCATTTCATTGGTGTAAGTGTGGCAGAAATTAACGAGACTATCAAACCGCAGATTGGCTGTTTTGAAATCCAAGAGCGGATATTTTTCTTTCCACCGTTCCTGGATGGATTCGATCCCGGATTTGACCGCATCGGTATCAAATTTTCCGGTGGATGAATCATAATATGCGTTTTTATATCCCAGTGCTTTGAAATAGTCGCTGTAATTCACCATCATAAAGAGGTGATAAAATTCGGTGATGGTCTTTGGCAGGCTATAGGAATACTGACAATAAGAAATGCCATACTCAGCTATCTGGCAGGCAATGGCCGGATGATTATTATCCCGGTACCACACAAGATTCTGGTTGGCACCATGGATGGAATCAGCTACCGTTTTATATTGCTGTGGTGCAACTATAGAAAAAGTATAGGTAGACCTGATCAGGTGTTTAAACACTTCTTCTTTAGGTATGGTCAGCATTTTGCGGAACTCCTCTGCCATATCCCGGTTTTTCTCCGTTACCGGCCGCTCATCTTTTTTAAAATAAATCCCGCCGATTTTCTCCAGCTCATTCAGAATTTTTCCTTCCGGGGCAATCAGGTAATCAATCCGGTAAATCAAAGACAGAAATAAATAGGCAATTCCTCCTGAAAATTTTTCGGCATCCAGGCTATTGACCGTTTCCAGCACCTGATTGATCCATTTGTGCAGGTATTCAAGCTTTACTTCTTTTTCTGCAGCCGACATTTCCTTGATATGATCCGTATCGACTGTTTCCAGCACGGCAAAATCCTGTACCAGCAGATCGTCCTGTTTATCGGCCTTGGTGGATAACTCTTTCAGCCCATAATATAATTTACTGGGACTGGCAGTAGCGATAGCCGTATCAAACCGCATACAAAGCCGGTCTTTGTCCAGGGCAAAACGGCTGTAAAAAAGGTTGAAGTTCATTTCCAGTAAACGACGCATCACCGGCACCGAGGGCTGGGGCATACGGGCCAGGGTTACTTCTGCTTCCAGATTTTCGCCATTGAAATGGCCCCTCACGATCTTGGAGCCCTGATAAAAATGGAAGCGGCCTTCAGCACCATTGCGTTCATATACCACATTCTGCAGGGCATCATCCCGCAGGTAATCAAAAAATGCATCAATGCTTTCAGGGTACTTTTTTTCCTTAAAGAGGTTGTCTGCGTCGGTCCAGCGGTTGGTCTTGGCTACCGGCTTATTATTGTCGGAATACCGCCCAAAGCTGATCTCGGGGGCCGCCCCTGGTCCGTCTTTCTTTTTCCCTTTTCCAAATAATCTGTCAAACATTCGCTGGGATTTTGAGGTCAGGCAAGATACTAAAGAAGCCAGATTGAACAAGCCAAACTTTAGCTTATCCACCAGCACTCCGGAGATATTGGGAGTATGTTAAAAATCAGTAGTTTCGCCTCAAACCAAAGACGATGAAGTTTATTGCCTCCTCTTCTTCTTTACTGAAGCAGCTACAGCATATTGCGGGCGTTATCAATGCCAATACCGTTCTCCCCATCCTGGAAGATTTTCTGTTTGAAGTGGGCAAAAACAGGCTCACCGTGGTGGCCACCGATCTGGAAACCGTGATGAGGGTTCAACTGGATGTGGAAGCCAAGGATAGTGGCAAGGTTTGTATTCCCGCCAAAATCCTGATGGACT
>DAORJS010000400.1:0-2852 GCA_035439185.1 Chitinophagaceae bacterium | reverse complement strand
GCTGTGGTTGGACCACCGGTAACCAGACCGCCACGGGCATTTCCATATAACCATGTATCAGAGATGTAAAACTCTGGTACGTTAGCAGGAAGAGAAACTACCTCATTCCGCATTTTGTTGAAATTGAAACGGGTATTCCAGGAGAAGTTTGTTTTCTTAATCAGTGTAACATCCAGTCCGATTTCCAGTCCTTTATTCCGGGTACTACCCACGTTAATGGTATTCAGCACAAAGCCTGTACCGTAACTGGCCCTGAAATTTTCTGCAATTTGTTTTTCATTCAGGGTATTATAATGGGTTACATCCAGACCAAGTCTGCTGCGGAAAAGCCGTACTTCAAAACCCATTTCACGGGTTTGCTGAATTTCTGGCTCCAGGAACTGGTTATTGTTGGTGAAGCCATATGCAAAACCACCACCACTGGAAGTGACATTATTAAAGATAGATTGGTTGGCATAAGGTGAACTGGAACGGGCTGTGCTGGCCAGTGATCCGCGCAGTTTCAGGTAATTCAGGAAATTATTCTTCTTCAAGGAAGGAATCATATCACTTACGATGATACTCAAACTACCTGCAGGGTAATTATAGTTTCTGAAATCCTTGGGGAAGATGGATGATGTTTCAAAACGATGAGTGTATGCGAGGAATATATAATTCTTGAAGTTCACCGCAAATTCTCCAAAGAATGCCAGCTGACGGCTCAACACATAGTTATAAAGACCACCGGGAGGAAGTAAACCTCTGTTGAGGCGCAGTCGGGTAGAAGCCCTGGTTGCAGAGCTGTCTCCCATTTGCTGCTTGATCTGATCCATGGAAATCACCTGCAGGTTTTTAACCATCTGACCCTGACCGTTCACAGAATCGACCAGGTTGGTGCCATAAACAGAGTACATCTGTGTTTTGTAATCCTGCCACATGGTACCACCCATCAGCCGGAAGTTGAACTTACCCAGAGATTTTTTGGCGGTAGCTGTGATTGTATGGTTATAACCATTGTACTCACGGTAGTAATTATCCTGCTGACCACCTGTACCACGTCCCAGTATGGCAGATAGAGGATGGAAGAAAGACCATCCTTCGCTTTTAAACTTGTCGTATCCAAAGCGACCAGAAATGCTCAACCACTTGAATGGGGTAATATTTACACCCAGGGTGGCAATATAACGGTTGGTTTCATCATAACCCCTGTTGAAATTGACATTGAAGAAAGGGTTATCAATTTCTGAGTTAGGGGAGGCTGCATACAGTAATTTTTTACCACCGGATCCGCTCAGGTAATCCCTGGCATCATCCGTACTTGGCCAGATCATCAGGTTCAGCAGATAACCACCGGCTCCACGCTTGGGTTTATCATTATTACTATGGATGAAAGTAATTGAAGGCGTGATCTCCAGGAATTTTCCAATCTTGGTATTATTGGTCAGCTTAACGGTATAACGCTTGTAGTTATTTTCAGGGGCGATCCCTTCCTGATCCAGGAATGAACCGGAGAAACGGAAAGTCATGTTCTTTTTACCATATTCAGCCGTCAGGTTATGATTATGGGTGAATGCAGTCTGGAAGAAATTACGAACGTTGTCAAATTTCTGCGTGTTGGCTGCATATTCTGGTCCAAAATACAGGAATACGTTTTCCGGCAAACCATTCTGCCCGGGACTCCATTTAGTGGTGTATTCAGGAAAACGGGTCAGTTTGGAAAAACGGAATGAATTATCATAATTCACAGAGAACTTACCATCTGCCTTTCCTTTTTTCGTGGTAATAACAATGGCACCGGAACTGGCCTGGCTACCATAAAGGGCGGTTGCTTCTGGGCCTTTCAGTACCGTGATGGTCTCAATATCGTTAGGATTGATATCTGCCATCCGGTTGGTATAGTCCGTATTCCGGTTAGCAGTCTGGTTGATATTTCTCGCAGAGGTCTCCACCAAACCCAAACTGGCACCACCACCTGATTCGTTAATGGATGAGTTATCCATGATGATACCATCAATTACGAAGAGTGGCTGGTTATCCAAAGCCATAGAATTAAAACCACGCAGTACAATCTGAGAAGAAGCACCTGCTGCTCCGCTGGTAGGGGTAACGGTCAGACCTGCAACACGGCCTCCCAAACCATTCAGGAAATTTTCCCGTTGGGTTTCGGCAACCTCAGCACCATCCACTTTCTGTACGGCAAATCCCAGTTCCCTCGGATTTCTTTTCTGATCGAGCGCGGTTACCACTACTTCACCCAGCATATTGTCTGCTGTTTTCAGGCTCACACCCACGGGACCATCACCGGGCTTGATTTCTTCAGTCTGGTAACCCACATAGGTTACCTGTAATGTTTCCCCGGGATTCATCTTCAAAGTGAACTTACCATTGGCATCCGTCTGGGTGATACGCTTGGTACCCTTCACCCTGACCGTAACACCGGCTAACGGGGTCTTGTTGTCTTCGGATAAAATAGTACCGGTAACGGTTTTTTCCTGAGCCAGCATGCTTTGCGGCAGCAGGAACATCACCAGAGCCAAACCAAAGAGCAATCGGAGAGTTTTTCTCATAGCTGTTTTTTTTATGATTGAATAAGCAGTTCCGTGAATAAAAAAAATACAAATAATAAAAAACAAGAAACAAATAAAATACAAAGTTCGAAATTCAAAATTCGAAATATCCTGCCTTCGCTAAGGCTACAGCGGGCGAAGCAATTCCCAATATCTAATACCCAATATCAATCTCCTTACATCACTTCCAACCCCGCTTTAACGTAAGGTAACATCAAAGCGTTGTCCGGGTCCAGTTCGGTGATCAGCATATCTATATCTTCCAGTCCGCAAACCCGGATCGGTTGAACGGTATTCACTTTTTCG
>DAORJS010000399.1:0-2852 GCA_035439185.1 Chitinophagaceae bacterium | reverse complement strand
TGACTGGCCATACTGTATAATCCGCCAATGGAATGATTGGAGGTAGGGAGATAAACCTGCCCGGCCTGTTGCCGGTAATTAATAATGGAAAAATCTTTATAAATCGGTTTCAGGTCTTTCCCGTCAAAAAAGTAAAAACTGTCTTTTTCACCATATAAACCCGGTTCACTGTTTACATGTGGGGGAATGATGGCGCCCTCCAGATCATCACATTGGTGGTAGAAACTTCCGCATCCATCAATTACCAGCACATTACATTGGTCGAATGGACAAGTACCTACTGCACTCCAGGCATGGGCGAGGTGATGTGAAATGGTTACAATTGGAAAGGGGTTGGAGCTGCTGAAAACCCGTTGGCCCTTGTATCTGTCGGCCCTGATTTCATCCTTTTCAAAATTGGCAGATTGTACTACGAGGGAAAGATCATTGAGGGAAATACCGGCGGCATCGAGGCAATACTGTACAGCCAGTGAATCATTCCCTCCATCATGTTTGATCCGGCTGATTCTTTCTTTTTCGATAGCAACATGAATAATACCATCTTTCAGCAGGCAAGCCGAACCATCATGGCTCAACCCGGTGCCAAGGACATAAACAGGCTTATTCATTCAAAATAAAGGTAGTAATCAGGCTTTTTCCGGGAGTCTGCTCAGGTGATTATTAATCGCTACTGCGCATTTTGTCGGGGTCTTTTTATCGAAAGCAATTTCAATAGAGCCCAGTCCGAAACCATTATCGGCGGCATGATGAATGATCACTTCACCCCGATGGGTATTGCGGGCAATAAAGGGGTTGGTGCAATGATTGGTAGGGTGATTTCCGATAATGATATCAATATCAGCGGATTTTTCGGCAAGTCGTATATCGTCAATACCGGTTTTTTGTTTAAAGCCAAGGGAAGAAAGACAAACAATCAGTTGACAATGATGATCTTTTTTAAGTTGCTCAGCCAGTTGATTGATACCATCAACTGAACTTTTATCAGTGACCCGGATTAATCCGGTTTTGATATCGCCCTTTTGAATGATCTTATATTCCTGGCCATTGAAAGCGACTTCATCCTGTGGAACCTGAACGGCTGCGGGATGCTTTCTGGTAATAAGGGCCATCTTTTCAAGGGCATAGTCAGCCATTTGCGGATTAGCTCCGCTATGAAGAAAAACAATTTTATGAGTGGAACCGGGTTCACTGAACAGACTGGCAGCAGAAAAACTCTTAAAAGGCCTGCAAAGAACCAGGGCGGTAGCGGCCATAGAAGTATTTGCCAAAAAAACTCTTCTTGATTTCATGTTGCTGGTTTTGGTTGAGCGGGTGCCCCCGGAATTTTCAGCAAACTACGTTTTTTGAATCATTCAAACAAGCAATTCATAAATTGAAAACATTTTTAATTTCAATGTTGAAAATAAAATTCCTACATTTAGAATTCAAAACAGATTAACCAACCAAAACATACTTTCATGGAAGGAACTATTGGCGAAATCCGCATGTTTGCCGGCACTTTTGCCCCCAGGACCTGGGCTTTTTGTAATAATCAGCTTATTTCTATCGCTCAAAACACCGCCTTGTTTTCCATCTTAGGAACTACTTATGGTGGTAATGGACAAACCACCTTTGCGCTTCCTGATTTCAGGGGCCGGGTAGCTGTTGGAACAGGGACAGGACCGGGCTTGCCGAATATACAACTCGGGCAAATGGCCGGAACGCCAACTGTTACCCTGCTCACCACAAATATGCCGGCACATAACCATGCTATTACCGGTTCTGTAACAATGGTTGCAAATGGAGGTACAGACGGAATGACTGATGATCCCAACGGACGTCGTTTGGCCGGAGCGAATATCTACACCAGTTTTACAAGCGAACCAGCTACCATGGTACCCCTGCAATCAAACCTTACAGTAGGTGTGAACGGAGGTAGTCAGCCATTCAGTATCATGCCACCTTATCTGGGTATGAATTATATTATCTGTATGTTCGGAATTTTCCCGTCAAGGGACTAACCATTAAATCAATAACCCTTTTTTATGGAAGGTACCTTAGCAGAAGTCAGAATGTTTGCGGGCAATTTTGCTCCCCGGGGCTGGCAATTATGTAATGGACAATTATTATCCATTGCACAATGGACCGCCGTATTTGCATTGGTAGGAACTACTTATGGAGGTAATGGACAAACCACTTTTGGAATGCCTGATTTCAGAGGCAGGATAGCGGTGGGAGCCCAGTTTTCTCAGGGGCCTGGTTTACCGGCTTATGATTTAGGTGAAATGGCTGGTACGCCCACCACCACGCTATTACTTACAAACCTCCCTTTTCACAATCATACAATATCCGGTACTGTGTCTATGCCTGCAAACGGGGGTACTGACGGACTTAGTGATGATCCAACCGGACGACGTTTAGCCGGAGCGAATATCTATACCAATTTTACAAGCGAACCTGCACCAATGGTCCCGGCACAATCAAGTTTAGCAACTGGATTCACTGGCTCCAATGCGCCCATTAGTACGATGCCTCCTTATCTGGGCATGAATTTCATTATCTGTGTGGAAGGAATTTTCCCTTCCAGAGATTAATGCAAAAATAATATTAAGTCAATCTGTTAATCCCTCTTCTCCTTTGTGAGTGAGAGGGATTATCTTTATTATTCATAATCTTTATTCATATTTTCATTTTATTATGCTTCGAGTAGGTGTACTGCTGCCCAGATCTTCCCTTTTTCCTGCATTGGGCCTTGATATATTAAATGGTATCAAAAGTTGCCTTAAATACAATGATGTACAGGGAGAGTATAGCTTTTTGACCGATAATATCGGCTTTGGAATTGAGGAAGCAGAAATTTATACAAAAGCAGA
>DAORJS010000398.1:0-2854 GCA_035439185.1 Chitinophagaceae bacterium | reverse complement strand
TGGAAGAACCACCAATATGGGCGGAATCCAGTTCAACTGGTTCAGCTGTCCAATTGCCATTTCCGTCCACCCGGGCCGCCATACAATAGACCACATTTTTTTTCTGGTACTGATAGATCACATAACAGAAATCTGCGTAGGGAAAGAAATCAATATTCACTACCCGGTCATTATTGGGGATATAGGTTTGCTCGGTTTTTGACAATTGTATCATTTCATTATCAAAAGCCACAAGCCAGTGTTTGTTCTTGGTAAATTTATAGATGAGGAAATTGCCTCCGATCTTTCCGGCCACATCAAAGGGCATGCGGCGGCTGTCCTCCCGCTCATAATCGGAGTAAACGATTTTCTGAGCGCTGAGCTGGAAATACGAACAACTGATCATAAATACAAGAAGCCAACGGAACATCTTCATATGTGCAGGTTTTTCGCTTGATAAAGTTACAGGTTGAATGGCATTCCGGCCTGATTTAATCCTGATGCAGCCGGGAACCGGATTACATCCAAGACGAAAAAAAAAGGGGAAGCGCTGCCTCAGGATAAGTCAGGAAAATGCAAATAAAGACTGGCAAAATTCCTGCCTGAATTGGTGATACCGGAAATTTGCCTATACCTTTGCAGGCAGTACCTTCCCGAAACTGATCTGTCCCTCAGAAGATCCTTGCAGCCCTGGTGCAACCGGAAAAGGAAGGACACCAAGCATAACCACTGAAAGTGAAAGTATCAACCAACAAAGTCACTACCGCCGGACTGATCATTGCACTCGGAATTATTTACGGAGATATCGGAACCTCGCCACTCTATGTGTTCAACTCTATCATCGGGGGACGGGAAGTCAGTAATGAACTGATCCTGGGTACGCTTTCCTGTATCATCTGGACCCTGACTTTTCAGACCACCATCAAATATGTCATTCTCGTTCTCCGGGCTGATAACCGGGGAGAAGGCGGCACTTTTGCCTTATATGCCCTGGTCAGGCGAAGAAAGAAATGGTTGGTGATACCTGCTATGATCGGTGGTGCTTCCCTGCTGGCCGACGGTATCATTACCCCACCTATTTCTATCACATCTGCCATTGAAGGTTTAAAAGAACTGCCTTCACTGGGTATTGAAGATGGCAGCAATACAGTAGTGATTATCGTATTATCCATCCTGACCTTGTTTTTCTTCATGCAGCAGTTTGGTACGGCGTCTATCGGAAAGATGTTCGGGCCCCTGATGTCGGTCTGGTTCACCATGTTGCTGGTACTGGGTTTAGTGCATGTATTTGATGATCTCTCCATATTCAAAGCCCTGAACCCTTATTATGCGGTTCAGTTCCTTAAAAATTATGAGGGCGGGTTCTGGTTACTGGGTGCAGTATTCCTTTGTACGACGGGTGCCGAAGCCTTGTATAGCGATCTGGGTCACTGTGGAAGAAATAATATCCGGGCCTCCTGGATCTATGTGAAAATCTGCCTACTGGTTAATTATTTTGGACAGGGAGCCTACCTCCTCTCCCATCGTACGGGTTTGGTGATTGATGAAAAAACAAAAAGCGCATTGAGCATCAATGCTTTTTATGATCTGATGCCACAGTGGTTTATTATACCGGGTGTAATCATCGCCACTACGGCAGCCATTATTGCCAGTCAGGCCATGGTATCCGGCGCATTTACCCTGATCAGTGAAGCCATGCGGCTGAACCTCTGGCCCAAACTCAGAATCCGTTATCCATCTGAAGCCAAGGGACAGCTTTTTATCCCCGCTATTAATTTTATCATGTTTCTGGGTTGTGCCGGTGTGGTATTATTTTTCAGGAAATCATCTTCCATGGAAGCTGCTTATGGACTGGCCATTATCGTCACGATGCTGATGACCACCATACTTTTTGCGAATTACCTGGTACTACACCGGGTTAAATCAGCCTGGATTTATATCTTCCTGGGCATTTATCTGGTCATTGAAAGTGGTTACCTGGTTGCCCTGATGGTAAAATTTGCCCATGGTGGTTATATCACCCTGATTATTGGTTTGATCATGTTTGGAGTGATGTATATCTGGTACCGGGCACGGAAGATCAAGAACCGTTACGTGGAATTTGTAAGACTGGAACACTATATCCCTAAAATACAGGAGCTGAGTAATGATAAATCGGTGCCCAAGTATGCCACCCACCTGGTTTACCTCACCAGTGCCAATAATCCGAAAGAAATTGAACACAAAATCATTTACTCTATTCTGAATAAAAAACCCAAGCGGGCAGATATTTACTGGTTCGTACATGTAGATACCATGGATGATCCGTATACGAGTGAATATAAAGTGGAACATATTATTCCCAATGATATCATCCGGGTTGACTTCCGGCTCGGTTTCAGAATGGAACCAAGGATCAACCTCATGTTTCGGAAAGTAGTGGAAGACCTGGTGACCAACAAGGAAGTGAATATCATGAGCCGGTATGAAAGCCTGGCCAGCAGCGGTACCGTAGGTGACTTCCAGTTTATGGTGATGGAGAAATACCTGAGCCAGGATAATGAACTGCCTTTCCTGGAAAGAGTGATCATGAAATTCCATTTCTGGCTCAAGGAACACAGTTTGTCGGAGGAAAAAGGTTTCGGTCTGGATGTTTCCAATGTAACCGTGGAGAAATTCCCTTTGATTGTGGCCCCGGTTACCAATCTGAAGCTGAGGAGGATCGAGGAATAATCGGTAATAAAGGAGGATAAAGTTTCCTTATCTTCCTTTTCCAAAACAACTGCCTTGCCCCAATTTGTATGGTATATTGCCGGTGGCATCCTCCTGCTATCCATCCTCGCTTATTTTCTGCAGGAGAAACTGATCTTCAAACCGGAGAAACTCAAGGCCGATT
>DAORJS010000397.1:0-2854 GCA_035439185.1 Chitinophagaceae bacterium | reverse complement strand
GACTCTTAAGAAGATAAATTCAAATATTTAAGCCTTACGCTTCTTATTTACTTTTTGACTTTGGCCCAAAAAGTAAAGACATACTTTTAAGAATTAAAAATTTGAAATATGACCTTGCATTGAATTTTCAGTTTAAAGTAATATGTCATAAAAAGAAATTCCTCCGGGGCCCCGGAGGAATTTCTTTTTAAGCTCATTTTTCATCACCATTTCGGCTCAAACTTATTATTCTTTCGTTCTATATCCGCCAGTCGCAGACTCGGATCAATTTCAACAACAGAAAAATCACCCAGCTTTCTGGTCGTTTCAATAATATAGGTCGGATGTGTCCACTTCCAGGGTTCATATGTCTTTCTGGGAATAGCCGCATCTTCCACCGGTTTCTCACCATACATCAGGTTCATTGGAATATAATGCAACTCTTTGGTACCGTCTTTAAAGCTGATCTGCAGGTCAATGGGCATCGGCATCAAGCCTGTCCGGCTCAGTCTGACCTTTGTTTTACCACCCTCTTCCCATAAACTGTCAATCGCATAATCAATCGTCCGGGTAGTATTGATCCAGTACTCTTTGTACCAGTCCAGTTTCATATTACTTACTTTTTCCGCCACCCGTATAAAATCATTCGCATTGGGATGTTTAAAACGCCATTGCTTATAATACTCCATCAAAATTTTATCCCGTACCGGTGCGCCTACAATATATCCCAGCTGCTCCATGAAGACACCGCCTTTTGAATATACCGCAGCTCCATAAGCTGAGTTCAGGTTAAAATGGTCTGCATGAGTTGTCAACGGTTCTTCTTTTCCGCTCTTGGCCAATCCCACATATCCCCGGTATGTTCCATCATAGGCAAACCCCTTGTTTCCATCCAAAAAAGCCTGTACACGATCTTCCGCATAAGTTGTAAAGCCCTCATCCATCCAGCCATACAAGGATTCATTGGTACCTAACATCCCGTAATACCAGTTATGCAGCCATTCGTGCAACCAGGCGCCGGGGCCAATACAAAGCGTGGCCATTGGATATTCCATACCCCCATCACCACCATGTAAAAAAGAAAACTGTTTATAAGGATAATGACCAAATGTCTTTTCAATCAGTGGCAAGGCCCGTTCGGCATCCACCAGCACCTGCTCCCATTCTGCAGCAGTGGAATTAGTGGGTTTGTATAAAAGGTGCAGGGTCAGACTATCCCTTACTTTTTTGCTTTTATGAATAAACTCAGGATCTGCCACCCAGGCAAAATCATGCACATTGGGTGCAATAAAACGCCAGTTGAGTTTCTCACCCGCAGGCTGCTGCACTTTGGCACCGGGGGTTTCATATCCATAACCTATTTGATTAGGATTTTGCAGATAACCGGTACCGCCGAGAATATATTTTTTATCAATATTGATGCTGACATCAAAATCCCCCCATACCCCGTAAAACTCCCGGCCTACATAAGGAGTGGGATGCCATCCTTCATAATCATATTCACAGAGTTTGGGATACCATTGCGTCATGGAATAACGCACTTTGGAACTCGGGTTATCCCTTCCGCTGCGACGCACCTGCAAAGGCACTTGTGCTTCAAATTCCATTTCAAAAACCACTTTGGATTTGGGCAGGATCGGTTTATCCAGTTTAACTTCCAGAATGGTTTCCTGCATATTGAAAGATTGCGGTCTTCCATTCATCTTCAGTGATATAATTTTCTGATATCCGATCTCATCTGGTTTCAGATTCAGGATACGGTCTTTTACACGCTGATCCCAATCAGGCCGGCCACCGGGACCATTCACCACGCCCTGTCTGCGGCTGCGGGTATCCATCATACTGCCGGGCTGAAAGGCATTGAAATAAAGATGGTAGAAAACACGGTTCAATGTATCCGGACTATTATTCCAGTACTCCAGTTTTTGCTTTCCGGTAAACTGGTTGGTTTGCACATTCATATCAATATTCATGGTGTACTTAACCCTTTGCTGCCAGCGGTCAGGCTGGGCCTGAAGGATAAAAGTTATCAATATGAGCATTGAGAAAATCAGGCCTTTCTTCATGTATTAAATTTTGAAGTGGTAAATTTCGGTAAACATGCGTTATGGTAAAAACAAAGTTGATCGGCGGTTTTCCATTTGTCCAATATACCAAAGAGACGGTTCCTGAAACGGAAATGATCCAAAAATCATGTGAATTTTTCAACTGGATGAATAAAAGAAGAACGATCCGCGACTTTTCGGACCGCCCGGTACCCCAAACCGTGATTGAACAACTGATTCTTACCGCTTCAACGGCACCCAGTGGCGCCCATAAACAACCCTGGACTTTTTGTGCAGTGAGTGATCCCCTGATCAAAAAACAAATCAGGGAAGCGGCAGAAAAGGAAGAGGAAGAAAGTTACCAGCACCGGATGCCCGAGGAATGGCTGGCCGATTTGCGACCCTTGCAGACTGACTGGAAAAAACCATTTCTGGAAACTGCCCCATGGCTGATCGTTGTTTTCAGAAAATCATATGAACTAAAACCGGGTGGCAGCCGCGGACAAGTGTACTATGCCAATGAAAGTTGCGGCCTGGCCTGTGGTTTTTTATTAACAGCTATTCATCATGCGGGATTATGCGCGCTTACCCATACGCCTTCTCCAATGAATTTTCTGAGCAGTATCCTTAAACGGCCTGAACACGAAAAGCCATTTTTATTAATTCCGGTAGGTTATGCTGCGGATGACTGCTGGGTACCGGATATACAAAGAAAATTACTGCCCGAAATTTGTAAATTTTACTAAGAAATAACTCAAAAAGGTTATTTTCCGGCACCCCACTCCGCATACTACCCAAAAGTAGTATTGGCCAATTAATATTTCTGTTTT
>DAORJS010000396.1:0-2865 GCA_035439185.1 Chitinophagaceae bacterium | reverse complement strand
CTTGTAAAAAGAGTGGTTTGTCCCTGGTTCAGTGACGGTATCCTGAAAATCAACGCAAATAGTCATGTATTGTTTGCCAACTATGGCGCACCCAATAATGGTGATTGTGATAATAAGGTATTACTGACCTGGAACAATGGTGCCAATCAGCGCCTGATCTCACTGCCCTGATCGAGCATAGTTTATTATAAAGAATGCCCCCGTATTTACGGGGGCATTGCTGTTAGTATTGATTGCAGTTGTATTGAACCAATTATTCGATATGGAATGCGATAAGCGTTTTGGTATTTTGCATTTTAATGACCCTTTGCCCCATCGGCGCCTGCTCATGGATGTATTTTAAAACTCCAACACCCGGTTTAAAATATACCTGGTCTTTACGGTAATTCCGGGCATTCTTTTCAAAATAAATATAATTCTCAAAGCTGCCTGCCGGTACTTCCATTTTTTGGTTGATTCTCAATGAACGGCCGGCCGCGGCAATATCATCAAACCCGGAAAGGTATTTCACTGAATCACCCGGGAACAGAAACAGATCTTTTTTGGCATCCATATATTCCGGGTTATACAATTTGGGTTGTAAAGTGAAAAGTGATGAATCATTTGTATAAAGCAATTGGGGGATACCCACATTCACTTTTGACTGCCACCAGGTCAATCCGTCTGCCAGCGACCGGATATTATTGCTGAATTGCAAAGTGTCAATTTTTACCTGCTGAAATACGCCATCCAGAAAAACGGAATCCAGATAAACCCAATAGTTTTTAGTGCACAAGGGTAACATTCCGCAATGGCGATCTGTGGCAATAAAGTAAAGCAGGGAATCTGCATCATAGGAACGACCTACGGGGTTTCCGGTCTGGCTGATACAGGGCTCCATACTGACAATTGGAGGAGGGATGTTCTGCATATCAGCCGGAATAACCAGCGACTCCTTTTTACAGGAAAGCAACAGAACAGCGCTCGCAAATAGCGGTAAGATTGACTTTTTCAAAGGTTTCCGATTTAATGCTCAAAGGGCTGACAAAATAGAAACCGTTTTTCGTAAATCATAATTTTACTAAGTAATTTTCCGATACCCCAATATCGTAAAAACCCAAACGGCTAATTTTCAGTGCATTCAGACAGGCTACCTCAAATAAAAAAAAATCCGGCAGTTCAGCTGCCGGACCGGAACATCGTTTTAATTCTTACTTGAATATCCGTTTAAAAAATTGTTTCATGTCTTCCCAGGAAGCCGAATCAGCCTTTGCATTGTAAGCAATCGGGATATTGAATTTTTGGCCCATTGCTGTCGCTTCCGGGTTGGTAAATGCATGGGTAGCACTGTCATATCCCTTGAACTCATACTTCAAACCCAAAGAATCCATCTGTTGACGGAATAAATTGACTTCGGCCTGGGGAACAAATTGATCAGCATTGCCATGGCAAACCAGGATCTCAGCTTTCAGCAAATCCTTATTTACCGGTACTACATTCAGGTTTCCATGAAAACTGACAGCACCCTTCAGGTTGGCCCCCAATTGGGCAGCGAGGATCGACATGGCCCCGCCAAAACAATAACCCATGATAGCCATATTGGCGGTATCTACCATTTCGTTCAATTTGAACTGCTCCATTGCAGCATCAATATGCTTTTTCGCCATGGCTGTATTTTGATAAAAGGGAGTGGCTAAGCCACCAGCCGTTGCCGGGTCATTTCCCATTTTCCCGTTACCATACATATCAACCGCAATAGCGATATAACCCAGTTCTGCCAGTTTTCGGGCCCTCATTTTTACATAGTCATTCAATCCCCACCATTCATGAATCACGAGGATAGCAGGGCGCTTACCCTCCCTGTTTTCATCATACACCAGATAACTGTTCATTTGCAAACTATCAACTTTATAGCTGATGGTTTCTTCTTTGATACTGGGAACTCCGGTACCGGCTCCCCCTTTTTTCTTGTCACTGCTTTTGCAGGAACCCAACAGGATTACAATCGAAAACAGAGCAAGAAAGGAATGACTGAACTGACGCATGATTCATTTTTTTATTTGAACAATACAATTGCATTTTAGTTGAGCATACAATTTAATTATTTTTCCGGGGAACTGGCCTCGACTACTTCTATTTCAAAAACCAGGATACTGTTTGGCGGAATCCTGGCCGCACGGGTCCGTATCGAATAAGCCAGACCGGAGGGAATCACCAGTTTTATTTTGCCACCAACTTTTAATAATGGCACACCAATCTGCCAACCCCGGATCAGTCTTTGCAGTGGGAAGCGGGCCGGCTTCTCTTTGGTTTGATCAAATACTGATCCGTCAGCAAACAGGGAACCTTTGTAATGAACGGTAACGGTATCAGAAAGTGCAACCTGCTTACCATTACCCTGTTGCAGGATGGTATAATAGACGGACTGCTCGTTTGAACGTACATCTGTTTTTCCGGATTTAATGGCCTCTTCAATCTCATTTATATCTTTTTGATGCTGCATTATACTGTCCACATGCCCGGTTAAACTGATCTGGGGAGCGACCAGTTCTGCCCCTTCAAGATTTTTCCAGGAACCATTACTGCGCTGCACCCAGGGATTACTGAATTGTATATTCGTATTGAATTTTTTTCCTGTCTTGAAATAAGCAGAGGGTTTTCGTATGGAGGAAGAATAGCTGTTAAACTGATAAGTGCCGATCAGTTTCCATTTTTTCAGTTCCGTCAGATAAACATATCCGGAGTATAAACTTATACCGGAAACCGAATCACTGGCCAGGGAAATCATCAATTGATAAGTCGTGTTTTTCTGCCATTGATAAGCAAAATTGAAATACCCATATTTCAGGTCTTTATACACATCTGCACCACTTGCTATTTTCCTGG
>DAORJS010000395.1:0-2877 GCA_035439185.1 Chitinophagaceae bacterium | reverse complement strand
CTGCAATATTGAATCGCTTTAATTTCCAGCTGAATGAACAAGAACTGGTGTTTGTAAAATGATAACGGTTTTCAATATTGAGTTTCCCATTAAAAGCCAGAGTGATTTCTTTTCTTTCAAAACGGATCGGACTCCAGATTTCTTTAATCGCATAAAAACTGCCTTCTTTTTCGAAATGCGGACCAACAATACCATCGGCTGCGCGATGCTTATCTGTGTCTAATGAATCTTTCAGATCCTTTCTTACAACCGCATTATCTGCAAAATCCCAGAGAAAGCCACCTGCACTCAAGGGGTTATGCCACATTTTCTCCCAGTAATCTTCCAGTCCGGCCCCATGTCCTCCATCGAACCAGCCATGCAGGAATTCAGTTGGCATCACAATCTCCCTGCCATTTTCATAATTCCCAATACCATAATTGTATTCACGGTAATGCTGTGTTTCCACACCGTTGAAATTTTCCCAGGGATGCAAGACCGGACGGTCCTGCATGTCGAAATCTTCAAAGAGTTTATCCAATTGCCGGTTATGCCCCCCTTCATTGCCATTGGCCCAGAGAATAATGGATGGATGATTCCCATCCTGTGTAATCATTTCTTCCAGTAATTTTCTACCGGTGGGTGTATCATAATGTCCATGCCAGCCGGCCAGTTCATCCATTACAAACAAACCCAGTGAATCACAGGCATCCAGAAAATGCGCATCCGGTGGATAATGAGCCGCCCGGACCGCATTCATGTTCATTTCCTTGATCAGCAATACATCTTCAATGCTTTGCTTTTGACCCAGAGTTCTGCCGGTTTCGGGACGGAAGCAATGGCGGTTCACGCCTTTAAATTTCATTTTCACTCCATTGACGTAGATGCCATCCCTTGGTTTAAGTTCTACCGTACGGAATCCAAATTTTTTGGAAACCCGGTGCAAGGGAAATCCATTTCCAAAGATTGTCACTTCGGCCTTGTATAAATAAGGTGTTTCAGGGCTCCAGGCTTTTGCATCTTTCAGAATTTTTCCAAAAATAAATCCCTCGCTGTTATTCGCTATTGGAGCTGCACCTGTATCAGCAATAACCAGTTTATCTGTATGATCATAAATTCGAAGGATCGCCGATTTCCTGTTTTGCTTATCATTGGTCCATACGGATACCCTGAATAAACCATCAGCCTTTGCATCAATACTGAATTCATTGATATGAATAGCTGGTAATACTTCCAGCCATACTGGCCTGAATATTCCTCCAAATACCCAGAAATCTCCTCTTCGCTCTGCAGCATTGACCGATTCATTAGCAGAGTGTTTGGCCACCGTGACCTCTAACAGGTTTTCTTTTCCAAACTTTAAATATTTGCTGATTTCATAGCGGAATACATAGAAGGCACCCTGATGAATGGGACCGGCTGATTGTCCGTTGATCTTTACTTCAGCATCCGTCATCACGCCTTCGAAAACGATATTGATGACTTTCCCTTTCCAGGAAGCAGGTACATTAAATTTCTTTTTATAAAGACCTTTTTCCTTTCCTTTCACACTGTCTTTGGCAAATCCATAATCATATTTGCCAAAGCCCTGTAATTCCCAGCAGGAAGGAACCGGTATGGTTGTCCATTTACCCGCATTCATTCCGCTGGTACACATGAAATCCCAGCTAACGGCATCATCCGGACCTTTGCCGGAGAGATATACTTTCTCTGTCTCCTGTGCAGATAACTGCAGCAGGAAAGCCAGTTGCAATACCAAAAGAATATAGTACCGATGAACCCGCATATTTTATAATGTCGCTGTTAGCTTTTGCAGTTTCTCTGCGCTGGCCATTTTTTTACCATTGACCCAAAGTTGGAAACCCTTCCCTTTTTTATACCTTGTTCCTGTTTTATCCCAGATAATAGTAATGATTTTTCCGTGGTACAATACATTATCCAGACAGAACCAATCCCATTTATTGTCAGGTAACAATGGATTAATCACAATGGTATTGCCCGATGCCGGTCTTAACCCAACCAGTCCGGTTATGATCAGATCATTAAAAGTGGAATGGTTGTAGTACCGGCTTCTTTCCTCATCTCCTTTCAGCCAGTAACCGGTTTTCTCATCGAGGTATTCACCTATATAGGGACGTCCGCGATAATACTGAGACTCCACATAGGTTTCCAGCTGGTCGAAATAGTCTGTATTACTGATATAGCTTTGCTGCGATTTATTCAAGAGGTTGGCTAGTGCTGTCAATGTTTGTGAAGTGGCAAAGGGCCAGACCGCACCATCCCATTCGCAATTGCAGCAGCCATGAGTACGGAAGGCCGGGTGACTGCGATCAGCGGTGGTGATGCCAAAAGGGGCATTGAAACATTTTTTATCCATCAGCCATTTCCAGGCCACATTGTAACCAGTATCAGGCAGGTTAAAATACCAGGGGATGAATCCGATTTCTTCTCTCACGGCAGCCAGGGTATCGCCCTGTTCTTTACGGACTTCAAAAAAATCATGCTGGCTGTTCCAAAGCTTTGACTCTACTGCTTTCCGGATGGAATCAGCTTTGAGCCAATATAAAAGCGTTTCCGGATTATCTGCGTACTGGTTCAACTGACTCAGCTGACTCAGGGCCATGGCATTGCCATACATATAACTGTTGATGCTGGGTCTTGGATTTTTTTCCTTTCTGCCGCCACTGATGGTTTCTTCCATGGCATCGCGAACATCGTATTGCCAGAACAACCCATCCGCTCTTTTTTTCTCAGATTCCCAGGCAGCATAATTAACCTTCATATCCGGCAACAGATCCAATACAAATTTCTTATCACCATTCACAAGATAGCGGTTGAACACAGCATCTTCCACCCAGCCACTGTAAAAGCGGAGCTTGTTCATGGGTTTGCCATTAT
>DAORJS010000394.1:0-2881 GCA_035439185.1 Chitinophagaceae bacterium | reverse complement strand
GAATTCTAACTAAAATGTTAAGTACGGGGTAATTTCTGGACAGGTCAATTTTATAATATTTTTTGGTGATTGAAAGAAAATAATGGATGGAGAAGAAAATCTGCAGGATATTATCTGAGCTTTTGCTGCATCCGGAATAAAATTAAATAAGAAAAGGAACAGGCGTTTGTTCATGCTGGGTATATAAAATTATTACGATTCCCTTGTTCATAATTCAAAATAACATATTTTAGGTTATTCCCCACTTTAAACCACCCTTCCATGACGAGCTCCTATTCAATTCCCCAAAAGCAATGGACAATAATCATTTACATGAGTGCCGAAAGCGATCTTTTATATGACTCTTTTGAGGTTTTCAATGAGATAGCGGAGATAGGCAGCTCGTATGAGGTTAATATACTTGTCGTTTTTGACGGTATTGCTATTGAAGAGCTTCCGGAGTATAAACAGTTTCCAGCTGTTTATTATGTGCAAAAAGGGAACGTTTTTCAATGGGCAAAACCTTTGATTGCTTATACAGACCCGGCAATGGAGGATCTTTCAAAGCCTGAGAACTGGAAAAGAATTTTTGAATTCATCAACTCAAGGTATCCGGCAGAACACACTGCATTTATATATACGGGTCATGGAGGTGCACTTCAGACTGATGTCTCTGACGGCGCATTCCTCGCATTGATATTCTACCGTGATTTCGAGCTGGTGGGATCTGAAGAAGAAAAGAATGAGCAAATTGAAAAGTGGTTAAAAAAGAAGATCAGGGCTTACAATAAAAAGCATAAAACAAAATATGAATACGATGGGTATGATGCAATGGACGGTGAAAGAAATGTAGTACTGGGCATATTCAGGGGTAAGAATGATGGAAGAATTTTGACTTTCCCGATCCTGAAGGAAGTATTGGGGACCAACCCGTCAGGAAAATTTGCATTCTTATGCCTTGACTGTTGCTGGGGAATGTCAACAGAAAGCTCACTTCTTTTCAAAGATGAGGCTGAATACCTGGTAGCTTCCACAGATGAAATGCCCTCTACAGGTCTTGGATACAAGGAATTTTTATTGAACCTGATCAAAAGACCCAGGATTAAACCCAAGGAGCTGTCAAATTTATTGGTATCGCTTTATTTTTCCAGGAATTATGCAGATTATGAGTCTTCGCCGGATTTTAGTCATATGGGCGTTTCCCTGACATGCACCGATCTCAGGCAGCCGGTTATTGAACAGGTTTCAGATTTATTGGCAAAATTCTCAGAATATGTAGCTGATAATATCAGCGATCTTCATCTTACGATCTACAGGGCTTTGCATGCCTGCAAGGACTATACTTATGCCGACCCGGAAGATTATGCAGTTTACAATATTGATTTTATTTGGTTTCTTGAAAATGTGATTCACTTCAACAAAAGAACGGGTCACGGACACTCAATTAAAGTTTTAGATAAGGACTTGCATATTCTTGCCACGAATCTTATCATATCTATAAAAATGTTTTTGATAAAGGGTTTTCTGGGAAATAACTACCCGGAACCTAAACTGGGTGAGCAACATCTCGGAGCCAGGGGTATTACAATAACATTTCCATTAAATGAAGAAGGGTATGAAGGGTCGGCATTGAAAGAGTTGAACCTTCCGGGGATCAACGAGTGGAAAGTGCTGCTTCAAAAATTTTATCCTTATTATGCTGAAAACAAAATGATGATATTGAAATTAATTTCAGCATTCAAGGCCGAAAACCTGGAATGGAGCGAGGAGAAAGACCTGGAGCTGAAAAACAAACTGAACATCAGCTTGCCATTTACAGAACTGGATTTGCAGCGGCCTTTTATTCCCTATAAATGGGAAAGATTTAAGATTGAAAATAAGTGAAGGCATAAGTTACTCTTTCCGCTTTATTTCCGGATCTACGAGCGAATAAATATCGATCCCAAATCCAAAGCCAATAAAAGGGGTGAAATTCCTGGAATGGCTGTTAAAACCCCGTTCAAAACCTGCGGCCAGCAGGAGTTTTACGCCATACATGGAACCAATGATTGAAAACCCGCCGGTAGCAGTGATATCTTCTTTCTCATCATCATCTCTTGTTCGTGTGCCTACGCCGATCATTGGCCCGATTCCCCAGGAACGGATACGGGGCTCAATAAAATTGCTCCTGTAAATCCTTGCATGTCCGAATATCCAGTTATAGGATATAGAAGCATTTGTGAAGCCTGATTTTACTTCCCCGTTTTTGGGATTTACTCTTACAGGGAAGTTGGCTGCGATGAACTGCCGGTTTCTGAAAGGAATATCCTTAACCTGGTATTCCCGGCCAGTCGTATGCCAGTTTCCAATCACGAGGGCATAAGTTTTTGTTTCTTCTTCTTTTTTAACACTGGGATAAAGATTTTCGTCAGAGGAGTTGAGATTTTTCAAGGGCCATAAGTTGAAGAATAGGGTGTCTCCGTTGCGTTCTTTTATTATTCCTCGTAATGAATTGTAGGAAAAGTTGTTTAAGTCGAAGCTTCTGGGCATTATTGATTTGATAGTAACAGTAGTAAACATCTTGCCATCAGAGCTGTCTTTGCCAAAAGGATCCGAAATCGGATAAATTTGTATTTTTTGTGATGACTCCACTTCTTCAACAATAAAAAATTGGTTTCCCGGATCTTTTAGGAGGGCTGCTTTAAAAATAAAGCCGCTTTTAAAAGGCTGCTCCTGACCGCTGGAAACCCGGGAGATCAGCACCACAAGAACAAGGATTATCAGACTTTTCATAATGCAGGTGGTTGGTGATAAAGAATGGTGGGGGAAAAAGTACTGATCCGAATTTACATAATTTTTTAGCATATAATCCTGCAGGGACTCTACTTGAATTTATTTCATGGTCAAGAAGACCGGTGATCAG
>DAORJS010000393.1:0-2884 GCA_035439185.1 Chitinophagaceae bacterium | reverse complement strand
CTTTTCCCGGCATTCGGGCGGCCAAATATGTTCACAAAACCGGATTTCATAATGAGTCTGCAAAGGTACGGTATTAAAGGGTCATGACAGCTGAAAACTGAGCCCTGTATTAGGCCTGTTATACGGCCGGAAACTGATGATAACCAGTAATCTGTGAAAAAAAGGTCATTCCGGATGCAGAGATATATGGATTAATAGGAGTGTATTAAGTTGAATAGCACTTTAGAAACATTGCCAAAGGCAATAAAATCAGACTTCGGGGACTGCAAGTCCCGCAGAGCAATCGGCTTTATTCAATTTAAGGCATCGGCTAGCATTTTAGGCTTTGCGAAACTTTCAGTTTCGCAATATTATGCTGTTGCCTTTGGCAACTTTCAGCTAATTCCACTGTACGATTTCTTTTTTCCCATTAATAATCCCCGCAAATTGCTAACCTTAATTATTAAGCCGGATTTCTTATGAGCTACACATTTAGCGGAGGATATAAAATCAGGAATCAGGATGCCACTCACTTTCTGACATTCACCATTGCGGGCTGGGTTGATATTTTCAGCAGACAACGATACAGGGATATTATTCTTGAGAGTTTTTCATTTTGCAGACAAAAGAAAGGACTTTTGCTGGGGGCTTATGTCATTATGACTAACCATATTCATACCATTTGGACAGCCCGGAATAAAAACCTCAGCGACCTGCTCAGGGACTTTAAAACTTACACCAGCAAAGCGATCACTTCATCAGTTGCGAATGAGCCGGAAAGCAGAAGAGAATGGCTGCTTTATATGTTCCGGTTTTTTGCTAACGGCACGAATGCCAACGAACAGTTTAAAGTCTGGACAGGCGACAATCACCCTGAAGAGATTTTCAGTCAGTCATTTTTAAGATCTAAGCTTAACTATATCCATTTAAACCCTGTCAGAGCTGGAATGGTAGCTGCCCCTGCAGGTTACTTATATAGTAGTGCAGCAATTTATGAAGGAAAAAAGGGACTGATTGAAATTGATTTTTTGGGGTAAAATATTGCCAAAGGCAATAACATAAAACTGCGGGACTGCAAGTCCCGCAGAGCATATTGAAAAAATATAAACCTTACTGGCGTGTCAATACAGAAATCAAAACATCACCACTCACTATGGCATTGTTATAACGCAATACAAGGGTGTTACAGGAATAATCATCAATAAGGCTGGATGAAGCGTCCATTGTAATAGAAGAACTTGTTACAGACCATGTTCCGCTAGAGGAATTATTGGGAATACAAAGTGTTCCGGCGTCTACCTGCATATAGGTACCATCTGATTTCAGTGTCAGGTAATCATCACGCTCACAGGCATCTGAAAAAATAACATTGTAGTAATCGACTTCAGGAGATGAAGCACTTGCTTTGTATTTCACTGAAGTGGTCTTCCAGTTTCCAGAAAGGTTGGCAACACTAACTGTACATTCATCTTTTTTGTCTTTTCCGCAGGAAACAAGGATCAGGAGCAATGATCCGATAAGCATTGATTTTTTCATACAGGTGTTGAGTTTAATAAAAAAGCCACCCATGAGTGGCCTTAGTTGCGAAGGGAGGGATCGAACCTCCGACCTGCGGGTTATGAGCCCGCCGAGCTACCGCTGCTCTACTTCGCGATCTTGGACGGCAAAATTACATGAAAACAGACGAAATACCAAAGAAATTATAGTATTTCAACGAACAGGGACTTGATTTTGACATTTATCAAGGTCTGATACAATAATTCTGCATTATTTTCATTTAATAAATCAATCATTGATATATTCAATTTATAAAACCAACAATATGAAAAAGACATTACTTTTTATTTCCGTTTCCTTATTATTATTAGGATCATGTAAAAAAGATGATAAATGCGAAACCACAGTTGCCAAGATCGCCGGCAACTATAAAGTTACCGCAGCCAAATATAAAAGCACACCCAGTTCAGCAGAAAGTGATTTGTTACTCCTTCTCGATGCCTGTGAAAAAGATGACATTGAAGTACTGAATGAAAACGGATCCTATTCACACCAGGATGCAGGTACAAGTTGTACTCCCAGCGGCACTTATTCCGGCACATGGTCCTTGAGCGGTAACACACTTACCATTGACGGGGAAGTAAGTACTATCACCAGTTTCGATTGCAGTACATTAGTCTTTACCGTTGCCAATTATTTTACATCCGGTGATGTTGCGACTTTCACCCTGGCTAAACAATAATATATTTAATTACTTTCAATAAGAAAGGGCGGCCTGTTGAGAGGTCGCCCTTTTTTCATGGTTATACCCTTTGTATGACTATCCTTTTGATACGCTGCTGGAGCCACTGCTCTTGAGATCCCGGATGACGCCCTGTCCCTTGAAACGCACATCACTGGCGCCACTTGCATTGGCTGATATTTCTTTATTGACGGTAATCTTGATATCACTCGCTCCGCTGGCTCTTGCATCACAGATTTCTGTGACCAGATCATACCCTTTAAAATCACTGGCACCGCTTACTTCTATAGAGGCCTGTCTGGCCATTCCGCTCACCATAAGATCCGATGCACCACTGAGATCTACAGTCAGTTTATCAACATCCAGTTTACCCCGTAAATCACTGGCACCTGATTGTTTGATATCGAGATGATCAGCCTTTAATGTACCGGTAATATAAACATCACAGGCGCCACTAACCTGCAGCCGGTCAATCGCTTTATATGAAATATAAGCCTTTAGTTTTTTATTCCCTTTTGCCCAGTTCAATCCCTTACTGTCAAAACCGATATGTAAAATCCCTGCTTTCACTTCCACGGTGATCCTTTCCCTGCTTTTTTCATCAACAGCACTCACGGCCACAGCTTCCGAACTTCCTTGCGTGATATACACATCAAAAGCACTGGA
>DAORJS010000392.1:0-2884 GCA_035439185.1 Chitinophagaceae bacterium | reverse complement strand
TGTTAAACTCTTTCAGGTCCATGAACCCCTTTTCCATTTCATCAGCGGCTGTATTGATAATTTCCATCCTTGCCGCATCAGTCATCTGGGTGGTAAAGGCATTCACAACAAGGAGCAACTGGTCAATAGCCTTGACACTTTCTCCCAGCATTCCGGTATAGACCTCGCTCATATACTCCAGTTCTGCGGCCGAAAAATTCCGGTCCTGCCGGAACAGGGCCCAGGTTGCCTTGTATTCCTTTACCATGGCCACCTGGTCTTCAATTATATCTTTGATCCGGTGATAATAACTAAGCGCATTTTTTACCTTCTTTAGTTCCTGGAAATACTCATCATAGAGTTTTCGCTGCTTTTCCACCCAACCGCTGATCTCTGTTAACTTCGTTTTGGATAAAACATTCTCCAAGGTTTTTTGGGCATTCTGCAGCCAGATCGTTTTATTCTGGAGTTTCTGGATCTTCAGGTCAACCGCCACAATCACTTTTTTGATACCGGCTTTGATAATCTCGGCTATCGGAAACTGGGCCTGGCAATGCACACTCAGAAGTATGGCCAGCGTTATCATTATTTTTTTCATACACTAATTTTTAAGGATACAGGTGTCCTCCCGAAATTTCGGGAGGACGATCCTGTATAGCCGCAACCAGGAATGGACATGAAAAAGATCTTCTTCAATTGATGGTCAGTTCGCAGCCATTGCAACCACCTTCACAGAAATATATTTTCTTAGCTGCTGGTTCACCCGTTCTTGGCGGGAGATTAATCACCTTTAACATGCAGGCCTGGGTACCTTCACAGTCACAACTTGCTTTTTCAAGAAAAACCTTCTCCTGCTGTACCAGATAGAATGATACACCCAGTACAGAAAATTTACCATAGGCCTCCAGCGGAGAAACATTGTTGCTGATGACCCGGATCATTTCCTGCACTTCCGGCAAACTGAAAAATGCTTCCTTATCTGCAAGATGGATCACCCGGTCAACACTATAGCCTTTGTAGGTAAACTTTCCGGTACAGGACCCTGTACAGGATGATTGAAGACATCCAAAGCCAAGACCGTCCGCATAAAATACCTGGCAGGCATTATTCACCACACTGCAATAGCAGGCGTAAGTGGCAAACACCGGTAGTGCCTTCTCTGTAAACGATATTTCCTTAGAAAGAAAAGCATATCCTTCAGGCAATTCGACCCTTATTTCCATGTTATCCGGAGTGATACACAGTTTTGTACCCGCCGGCAATATGATACCGGTTTCCCCTGCCTTTACGGGCTTATCAGTTAATATTTCCTTGCCGCAGACAGCCATCTTTGCCGCGGCATTTGCAGTTTTACCCACTTCAGTTCCGGATTGCTCTTTCTTTTTGCAGGCAACGAAAAGCAGGGTACTTAACAAACACACACAAATCATTCGCTTCATAATACTTGGTTTTTATTGTTTAAATAATGAGTAATCGCTTTTTCTATATTCCCGTTAAATTGCTCGGCCAGTTGCATTACTTTGAATTTTTCAGTTTCTTCTGTTGTATAGGCCAGGTATTCCTCTGCAGATACTTCCACCCGGTAAACTTTGGAAAGCATACCTCCGAGGGATATAAAAACCTCTTTATATTTTTTACCGGGATCGTTGGCCTTATTGATAGAAAGCACCTGGGCTTTTTCTTTTTCAGTCAGCCCGAGTAATTCCTGGATCTGGTCAAACTTGTTCTGGTATTTGGACTGATCAAGAAGTATCTTACAATCAGAATTATTAATAATGGCCTGCTTCACAACCGGGGAGGAAATAATATCTTCTACCTCCTGGGTTACTACGATGGCTTCGCCAAAGAACTTACGGACCGTTTTAAAAAGATACTTGATATACTCTGCCATACCCTCCCGGGCAATCGCCTTCCAGGCCTCCTCAATCAGGATCATCTTACGGATACCTTTCAGTTTCCGCATCTTTGAAATAAACACTTCCATGATGATGATCGTAACGACCGGGAACAGGATCGGGTGATCTTTGATATTATCCAGTTCAAAAACGATAAATCGTTCCTGTAACAGGTCCAGGTTTTCGGTGGCATTCAGCAGGTAATCAAATTCGCCACCTTTATAGTATGGCCGGAGTACATATAAAAAATTTGAAACATCAAAATCCTTTTCCTTGACTTCATCCCGCTTCAGTACTTCAACAAAATCGGTTTGCAGAAATTCATAAAAAGTATCAAAGCATTTGAAAACTTCCTTCTCCCCTTCAGGGGCGGGGGTATAATAAAGCTGCAAAGCATTGGAAAGTGCAACATACTCGCTGCGATTAAACGTTTCATTATCCTTTTTCCAAAGAGCCAGTAATAAAGTCTTGATGCTTTCCTTTTTTTCGGTATCCAGCATATCGCCTTCCCCGATATGAAAGGGATTGAAACGAATGGGATTCTTTTCCTCATAAGTGAAATAATATCCTTTCACTAGCTGGCAAAGCCCTTTATAACTATGCCCTACATCCACCAGCACAACATGTGTTCCCTGTTCATAGTAGGAACGCACCATATGATTGGTAAAAAAACTCTTTCCGCTTCCGGAAGGCCCCAGAATAAATTTATTCCGGTTGGTGATCAAGCCTTTTTTCATCGGCTCATCACTGATGTCCACATGCACCGGTTTGCCATACTGCCGGTCGCCTAATCGGATTCCACAGGGAGAAACCGATGACCGGTAATTGGTCTCCAGGTTCAGGAAGCAACAGGCCTGTTCAGCAAATGTGTCAAATGAATCATTCATGGGAAAGTCGGCTTCATTACCCGGTATGCCCGCCCAGAAGATCTGAGGCGTCCCCGACAGCTCTTGCTTCGGTACCGCATCCATCTGGGACAGGGCTGATGATACCAGGTTTCTTGTGTCCTT
>DAORJS010000391.1:0-2886 GCA_035439185.1 Chitinophagaceae bacterium | reverse complement strand
TTATACAAATCATGCTGATTGATGCCGTATTCTCTTTCGACAGTGTGATCACGGCCGGGGGCACGGCTAAACATATTGAAATCATGATTGCGGCGGTGATCATTGCGATGATCGTGATGTTTTTATTCAGTCCGGCGATTTCCGGTTTTATCCATAAACACCCGACATTAAAAATGCTGGCCCTCTCCTTTCTCGTCATGATCGGATTGGGATTGGTCATCGAAGGCTGGGACAGTGAAGCGGCGCATCAGTTACACCTGAAGAATTATATTTATTTCGGGATGGCCTTCTCTTTTGTGGTGGAGATGCTGAACATGACCATGATGAGCAGGGCGAAGAAAAAACGGGCGCATCTGGTGGAATTGAATGAGCCGGTTTTGAAGGATAAAAAATAAAAGCCGCCCCGGAAAACCGGAACGGCTACTTGAAACATGAAAAGCGATTTATTGTTTTATAAATGGCTTCCGGATCCATTGATCGCCCTGCTGTACCTGCAGGAAGTACATACCGGCTGCTAATCCCTCCAGTGAAATGGATTGACTATTCCATATTCCGTTGCGCTCCTGCTTACCGGCTGCATTAACAATGATATAGTTACTGTTATTGGCCAGTCCGCTGATCTGCAGATACTGGCGGGCTGGATTTGGCATCAATACCAGTTCTGCTCCGGTCCTTACTCGTAAACGGATCACCGCCGAATATTTGAAACGGCCATCATTATCCACTTGCTTCAACCGGTAGAAATATATTCCTTCCGGAAGGGATGGATCGGTAAAGGAATAATCCTGTCTTGTGCTGCTGTTACCAACTGCAGTTCTACGACCGATTGTAATGAACCGGTTACCATCGGTACTGCGTTCAATTTCAAAATGACTGCTGTTGATTTCTGTACTGGTAGTCCAGTCGAGCAATACATTGTTCCCTTGCAGTCTGCCATTGAAACCTGCAAAAGTGACGGGTAGGGTACTGCTCACCAGAAATTCGCGAACGCTGGTCAGTCCCCAGTCATCAAAACTTCTGATATATAAATGATGTGTACCCTGTGTTAAGCTGCCAGTGTTGACGGTAAAGCTAAGGTTACTGATATCGACACCAGGCGTGATGGGAACAGGAGTGCCGTTACCAAAACCAGGATCCGTATCAAAAAAATACTCCAGAAAACTGATATTCCCCGGTGAAGCGGGTGAGGCCGGATATACCGGATTTTCATCCACAATAAAAGAACGGGTACCGGTTATACTCCATCTTCCTTCATTGTTCCTGGTTCTGATATACAGTTGATGTGAACCGGCTGTAAGCAAATTAGTATTGATACCGGCCACAAAACCGTTTATATCCGTAGTCGCCGTTACAGGAATATCTGTTCCTGCACCAAAGCCAGGGTCCGTATCAATAAAGTATTCCATTTCCGTTACAAACTGCGGAGCCGGAGGGGCCGTGGGATAAGCCGGATCAAAATCAACTACAAATTGGCTTACTGCTGTCAGACTCCATTCCCCTTCTGCATTTAAGGTCCGCACATATAAACGATGAGAGCCGATGATTAATGATCCGGTGTTGATACTGGCGGCCAATGATGCAATATTCACAGCTGCGGTTAAAGGAATATCCGTTCCCAGACCAAAACCTGGATCGGTGTCTATAAAATATTCTGCTTTAACCACATTGAGCGGGGCTGCCGGTGCGGTGGGATAAGCCGGATCAAAATCTACTACAAAGGGCATGACTGTTGACAAACTCCACTCCCCTTCTGCATTCAGGGTGCGTACATATAATCTGTGTACGCCAGCGGTTAATGATAAAGTGTTGATGCTGGCAGCTAACGATGGAATATCCTGGGCGGCGGTGAGCGGTATATCGGTAGCCAATCCAAAGCCAGGATCGGTATCAATAAAATATTCTGCTTTTACCAGATTCAATGGCGCTGCCGGGGCCGGAGGATAGGCCGGGTCCTGTGCATTTGCATGCACCGCAAAAGCCAGGAACAGGATGATGAATAATTTTTTCATACTCACAGTTTTTAGGGGTGAGTCATTAATTATTATTCCGGGTGCTGATGGTCACATTCATAGTTGGGGTTGCCAACGGAATACTGGCGGGCACTGTTAATGCATAGATAGTGGGGATACCGGGTATGCCTGAAAGTTTATAGGGATCCGTTCCGCCAAAAGCTCCGCAGTCTGGTTTTGTTCCGCTGATATCCACGCCACCACCGATAGCCGGTGATCCGGCAGCCAGCTGATATTTTCCATCATCACTACCTGTATTGACAATAATACTGGTCAGGGTCTGGCTCACTAAATTATTACCATTGGTACTGAGCGGTCCGGTGGTAACACCTGCTTGATTCACCACAAAAAGGTTGTTCTTCACATTACATGAGGTAAAGGTATTCTGACTTGCGCTGGCAAAAACTGAATTGGCCACATAGGCATTTGAGAGACTGGCAACCCCTGTGATATGATTATTCCGGAAAACAAAATTCAGTGTACCGGCACCGTTGGGTAAACTGATACTGGAAGTAAAAATGCTGTTTTCGATCGTGAAATTATTGAGCGTGGCAGTGCCCGCCTGCCATATATTGGCAGTAGTGGAAAAGAAACACTTCCGGATGGTGATATTGGAAAAAGTTTCTGCCCGGTTTTCAAAATTCACCGGGGCAATACCCGTGAATCTGCATTTCTCAAATGTTATGTTTACGTTGCCATTATAACCGGCCGCAAAACTATTGTTTTGCAAAACCAGTCCGATCAGTTTTGTACCTGCACTGCCGCTTGCAAATCTAAAATCACCTATAGAACTTTCTGTGATTGTGGCCTGCAAACCATTATTTCCTCCTGCGCCGGTCAGAAAATAGCCATTACCAATAATCACTAATTGCTTGCT
>DAORJS010000390.1:0-2891 GCA_035439185.1 Chitinophagaceae bacterium | reverse complement strand
GAGGCCTATAATCTTGAAATCGGATTGTTAATCAATTTTGGAGAAACCAGTCTGCAATTCAAACGACTGACGAATAAAAAATACCGGTCTGGACTATGATTTTTTTGATTTTTATGATTGATATGATTATTACCTGTAATCAGGCCATGGATCAATTTTAGCGAAAACTGCTATTTATTTAAATCACAGTCTGGACTATGATTTTTTTGATTCTTATGATTGATTTGAATATTACCTGCAATCAGACTATGGATCAATTTTAGCGAAAACAGTCTTTGGTTCAAAGGCGACTCTTAAAAAAAACGGTCATGCGAATCATAATTATCACCTGAATCACAGTACAGACAAATGTGTACCGGATGGCTGCAGGTTTAAAGCCTGTTTTTTGTAGGAAAATAGGGTAGGATGTACTATTTTAGAGGATAAGGCTCGCTCTGAATTTCAGGCAGCCTTTATTATTTTTAAGCAAACTTGATTTATTGAACCAAAACCCTGAAGAACAGAAGAATGGTGTTTAGATATTGTTCAATTATCTACTGTTTTGTTGACCCTGGGAAGAATGGTAAATTAAACCAAAACCTGTCTCCATCAGCATAAAATGAAGACGATCGCCTTTTTTGATATTGAACTCAATCCCCAAACAGAAAAAATTGAAGATATCGGGTGCATCCGTCAGGATAACGCCATATTTCACAAAAAGGATATTTCTGGATTCTTTGAATTTATCAACGACTCAGCCTTTATCTGTGGTCACAATATACTGGCTCATGATATCAAATGGGTGCAAAAATATTCAACACAAAAGGATTGGGGTATAGAAAGAGCCATTGACACATTATTATTTTCACCACTGCTTTTTCCGAGAAAACCTTATCACAGTCTTTTAAAAGATGATAAAATTCTGACGGAAGAAAGAAATAACCCTGTCAATGATGCAAAAAAAGCCCGCGAACTATTTGCAGAAGAAGTAACTGCTTTTAATAACCTCCCCGCCGATCTTAAACATATTTATTTTAATCTGCTGAAAAAATGGCCCGGTTATAAATCATTCTTTGATTATATTGGTTTTAGTTCGCCATTGGAAGATCAGGATATTCTTCAACTCATCTTCGGCCTGTTTCAGAATCAGATTTGTAAAAGCGTTGATTTAGTATATCTAATACGTGAGCATCCTATAGAACTTGCCCATGCGCTTTCTTTAATTCACTGTAATGATCGCTACTCTATAACCCCTCCCTGGGTACTGAAGAAATACCCTAAAGTTGAAACGGTACTATACCTGTTAAGGAATAACCCCTGTGTTATCAATTGCCAGTATTGTGCACAGGCATTTAATCCCTTCCGGATACTCAAGAACTATTTTGGGTATGATGGATTCCGTAAATATGACGATGAACCCTTGCAGGAAAAAGCAGTATTATCTGCTGTAAATAATAATTCCTTACTTGCTGTTTTTCCGACCGGTGGGGGAAAGTCCATCACTTTCCAGGTACCCGCACTGATGGCCGGTGAAAATGCAAAGGCGCTAACAGTGGTCATTTCACCTCTGCAATCGTTGATGAAGGATCAGGTCGATAATCTGGAGAAAAAAGGAATCACAGACGCAGTAACAATAAATGGACTATTGGATCCTATTGAACGAAGCAAAGCGATTCAAAGGGTTGAGGATGGCTCGGCGTTTATCTTATATATTTCACCCGAATCACTCCGTTCAGTAACGATTCAACGACTTTTACTAAAAAGAAAAATCGCCCGCTTTGTAATCGATGAAGCCCATTGTTTTTCTTCCTGGGGCCAGGACTTCCGGGTAGACTATCTCTATATCGGTGATTTTATTAAAAAGCTGCAGGAATTAAAAAGTCCGGATACGAGAATACCAGTATCCTGTTTTACTGCCACGGCCAAACAAAAAGTAATTGAAGACATCCGCCAGTACTTCCTGGAAAAACTGGGCTTAAATCTGACCTTATACAGGGCCACTTCAGGCAGGAAAAACCTTCAGTATGAGGTGTTTAAAAAAGATACCGATGAAGAAAAATATGCCCAGTTAAGAGATCTGGTTGAAAGCCGGAATTGTCCGACTATCGTGTATGTATCCCGGACAAAAAGGGCGTATAAGCTGGCAACCCGACTGACAGAAGATGGCTTGTTAGCAAAAGCCTATCATGGTAAAATGGACAAAGAAGAGAAAACTGCCAATCAGAATGCATTTATGGAAGGTCATGTGAATATTATGGTGGCTACTTCTGCATTCGGGATGGGAGTTGACAAGGATAATGTTGGACTGGTGATACACTATGATATTTCCGATTCGCTGGAAAATTATGTACAGGAGGCCGGACGTGCGGGGAGGGATGTGAATATTAAAGCAGAGTGCCAAATTCTTTTTTCGGAAGATGATCTGGATAAACATTTTATCCTGCTCAACCAGACCAGGATTACGGTAAAGGAAATCAACCAGATCTGGAAAGCGATCAAAGATCTGACCAAAATAAGAGATAGTGTTTCCAATTCAGCACTGGAAATTGCCCGTAAAGCCGGGTGGGATGAGAGCGTAACCGATATAGAAACGAGGGTGACAACTGCTATTGCGGCACTTGAAGGGGCTGGTTATCTCAAACGGGGGCAAAATGTGCCCCGGGTTTATGCCAACAGTATACTCAGCGCTAATGCGCAAGAGGCGATTGATAAAATCAATCAGTCACAAAGAATTGAAAAAGAATTGAAAGAACCAGCCGTCCGGATAATCAGGAAACTTTTTTCCAGTAAAAGCAAACGGCTATCAACAGAAGAGGCAGCTGAATCGCGGGTGGATTATATTTCCGACCAGCTGGGTATTGTTAAGGACCAGTTGATCCGGATTATTGAATTGCTCCGGCAGCAAGGTATAT
>DAORJS010000389.1:0-2912 GCA_035439185.1 Chitinophagaceae bacterium | reverse complement strand
TATGAACCCAGGGTTACGGGCGCCATTTTTAACCCGGCCAACAAGGGTAAAGTAGTAGGTGAAGCACTCGAAGGCCAAAGCGGTGTATTTGTAGTCCGGGTGGACAATGTAACCGCAACGGCGGTAACTGCAGGTAGCGTGGCTGATCAGCGCAAGGCTCAGGCCGAACAGAAAAAAGGACTGGCCAATCCGGTAAGCGCTTTAAAGAACGCTGCCACCATCAAAGATTACAGGGAAAAACATTATTAATTGATACTATTTTCTTTAAAAGATCCCGCCCGGCTCCGCCAGTGCGGGATTTTTGTTTTGCCGAAGTCGCAAACAAGCCCGGCCTGCAATTGTTAACTTTGTAAGGAATGAGTGAGCCATTTATCAATAAAGTTGCGGAAAGCGGACTGGTAACCCTGGATCTGGAACAGTATTACCCCAAAGGAGAAACAGCGGTGTTTGACCTGAAGGACTATCTTTTTATGGGAATGATTCTGAAGGAAAAAGATTACCGGGAAGGACTGAAAAAAACAGACTGGTCGCTTTACAGCGGAAAAAATGTAGCCCTTACCTGCAGCGCAGATGCTATTATACCTGTGTGGGCCTGGATGCTGGCAGCGGCCTATCTGCAGCCGGTAGCGAAAGAGCTGGTTTTGGGTGACGAAAAAGAACTCCACAAACAACTATACCTTAAAAATATTGCTGCTATAAATCCGGAAGAGTTTACAGGCAAAAGAATGGTGATCAAGGGTTGCGGAGAAACGCCCATTGCAGATTTTGTGTATATGGAGGTAACCAAAAAACTGCTGCCGGTCGCCCAAAGCATTATGTACGGAGAGCCCTGCAGTACGGTGCCGGTATATAAAAAGAAAGCCTGATCCGGCTGATTTCAGAACCAGCCTCGTTTTCGAAACAACCAAAGCATGATGACGGGAATGAGCAGCATAAATACGGCGGCCCCCCAGAACCCATAAGGACTGTGCAACCAGGGAATGGCATCAAAGTTCATTCCGAATATTCCCCCGATCACGGTGGCAGGCGCGAGTAAACAGGTTACAATCGCCATTACCTTCATCACTTCATTCATCTTGAGGTTAACGTTGTTGATATGTAAATCCTGCATGCTGACCATCACATCCCGATAGTTTTCAACCAGGTCAATGGCCTGTACAATATGATCATATACGTCCTTATAGTATTTACTGTGCCGGTCCTCCAACAACTCGCTTTCACTTCTTAAAAAACCATTGATTAGTTCTCTGACGGGACTGAAATTTCGTTTCAACACAATCAGCTCTTTCCGGAGCCGTGTGATATCCGTCAGCGCACGCGGATCATTTCCTTTCATCACAGCATCTTCCACTTCTTCAATACGTTCGCTGAGCTTTTCCATGACGACAAAATAATTATCTACGATCATATCCAGTAAAGCGTAGCAAAGCAGATCGGAACCGCGCTGACGCAGTTTGGTATTGGGTATTTTGAGCCGTTCACGAAGCGGTGTAAATACATCACGGTGGGCATCTTCCTGAAAACTGATCACCACATCTTTGGCCAGGATGATGCTGATCTGTTCCTGTTCGATGGAATGTTTTGTCTCATTGAAATAAAGCATATTCAGCAGGCAGAAAATACTGTTTTCTGCCTCGTCCATTTTGGGCCGCTGGTTAATGCTAAGGATATCTTCAATCACCAGAGGGTGAATATCGAAATGTGAGCAGATAGATTCCACATCTGCTTTGCGGAGTCCGTCTATATTGATCCAGGTGGTGCGGCCGCTGGTTTTATAATGCAGACAATCCTGAATAGAATCAAGCCGCTTTTCTTCAATCGAATCGGCATTATAATCAAAAATAGAAACCTTTACTTCCTTTGCTTCTTCCCGTTGCGGAATCACGGTTGGGTTAACCGATAAAATCTCTTTGGTTCTTTTGGTGGAAAAAAGATTCGGGAGGTACAGGTACTTCAGGTATTTATCCGGGCGAAGCTTTTCAAGATTCATGGCAGTAAGGTAGGAAAAATCATTGTACTGCGATACTGTTATAATAAGTCACCAGGCTGATAAAATCGCTCTCGGATTTTCCTTTTAATTTATTAGTACTGATATATTGTTTCAGCTGATCAGCTTTCTGGGTAAAAAGGTCGGGAATGGAATTTAAAGACTTCAACGGGGCCAGCTTGTTGTCATGCAAAATAAAATACCGGGTGACCGTAGTGATCCGCTGCTCAGAAACAGAGGAGCCATAGGGTTTTACTTCTGTGATTTCTTTTACAGGCTTTCCGAAAAGGATGGCTGAACCGTCGGTTAGCATCTGGTGCCATCCGGCCGCCGCCGCTGTTCCCGTTCCAATAAAAGACGAGTGTACAAAATGATATTTTTTCCCCTTTTCATCGTTCAGCCAGATTTCCCGGATCCTGGTGGTGGCAATCAACGGGTTTCCCTTCAGGTCTTTATAGTGCACTTCATCTGCCAGCAAATCGATTTTAAGCTCTATGCTGTCATATCTCTTTCCGCCAGGGAGTACCATGGAACCCAGCCGCCATTCTTCATTAAAGAAAGGCGAGCCCTCTACCACCCGCACGTATTTGGCCAGGGAATAGGGTTCACCGCCCAAAACAAAAAACAAACCACTGAGCGGACTGGTTTCTTCTTTACCCACATCCACCACACGTTGCTGACCCATGGTCAAAGATGATAACAGTAAGATAGGAACTGTTATCAAAGAAAGCGGTTTGAATATTTTCATTAACCTAAGTTACAAAATCTGAGAAAGGTAAAAATGGAAAAATGGAACTCCGAAGATCCTGCTCTAATCTATTTATTTTCCTGGCGGATCGCTGAGTCTAAATGCTTTTTTATCAGCGCTTCATACAGCCCGGCTGCAGACTCATTGTAATCGGCAAACCGCCCGATCTCTCTTCCG
>DAORJS010000388.1:0-2915 GCA_035439185.1 Chitinophagaceae bacterium | reverse complement strand
TCGGTACCGCATCCATCTGGGACAGGGCTGATGATACCAGGTTTCTTGTGTCCTTTAACCCGTCTTTACTATCCGTCCACACTAACACATTGAAATGGGATTTCACAGGTAGTCTTTGCTGGCTGATGGCTTCATTCAAAAATTCATTGGTGGCATCCCGGCTAATGGCATTTTCTCTCGAATAGGCACTCAGAGAATGCAGCCGGAGTCTCTTGCTTTCCAGTTTCTGAATCGTTTTCTGCGGGTCTTCAATAAAAATGTACTGGTTATAAATATGATTGCAGGGTAACAGTTGCCCTAATGGAGAGGCAAAGCCAACACTGAACTTAGTTTTATCTGTAGAGTACTTGTCATAGTTGATCCGGGAACCGCAATAAGATGGTAAATCAGCGGCATCGGCAAGAGTAAACAACTGGCAATGATTGGGTCCGACTTTCAGGCCATCATCAAAGCTGATATCATGCAGAATAAAGGATTTTTCATTGGGTTGCAGGTTCAGGTATCGTTCTACTAGTCCGCAGTATTGTTGTTCACCGCTCAGTTCTTCATTGGTAAGTCTTTTCAATTGCATTAACCCGCTGTCATTGAGAATACGTTCAAACTGTCCCGCATTATCCAGGAAATCCTGTAAAAGCTGTGGCTTCAATGTTTGCTCCGGAACAATGGACCGCCGCAGTAAATTGGAAAATAGAGAGGAACCGGGTTTTCTCCCGGCTGGCTTTTTGGTCAGTAGGATATAACACTGGTGATCCAGGTAAGGCCGTTCATTAAAAAACCGTTCGCTGGCACGGGATAAAAAACTAACGCCGATAGCGCTGAAATCTGCAGCATGTTTGGATTCGGTGAACCAGTCCTGCTTATGAAAGACGGTTCCCGAAGGAAGTATCTTAATGGCACGGATCAGGGTTTGGTGCAATACTTCGTACTCCTGGTCTGACAAGGTAAAGAGTTCGGGTAGTTGCACTTCATAAGCAATGGTAACATCACCTTGCTTGGACAAAATGCAATCATGCTCCACGCCAAAAATGGGTAGTATATCTTTTATTTGTTTTTCCACAGTCCGGTGAAGGTTTTTCTTGAATAGATTTTTACAACCGATGGAACGGATCTTCTCGCCAGGGTTTTCATCATTCCATGCTCCCCGTATTGGCGGCTGAGTTTATAGACATGCATAAACAAACCCGTTCCTGCAACAACGATGATCAGTAAACAAATAAATGTGTTAACCCCGCAGATATACAGGATGGCAAACAGGATCAACAGGGCCAGTAAGCCGCCACCCAGGTACCAGATATATTGCGCCTTCAGTCCCTTGAATTCTATCGGTCGGTTGATGCCCTTATTTACAGTATATACACTAGTTGACATACAGGAATTGTTGAGTGAATTTTTTGCTGGAATTGCGCAGTACGAGCTGGTAAATACCCGGAGCCAGTCCGTTCATATCAATCTGCCGGATCAGGTCGCCATTGATATGATCAATTAACTTGTTTCGGACAGCTTGCCCATCAGGTGAAATAACCGTGAGAATATACCTTCCCGGATCAGCATTTTTTAATCGCAGGGACAATTCTGCTCCGGTAACAGGATTGGGATAAATGCTGAAAGACTGATCTGTCGCAGTGACCGGGATATTTCTTCTTACAACCACCACATTACTGTATAAAACACTGCCCGAATTTTCAGTAGCCTTGATCCGGTAATAGGTGATTGCTGCTGTCTGGCTGCTGGAATAAGTATAATCAGTCCTTTCTCCACTATTACCGGTAGGTAGTATTGTTCCGGTTGGCTGAAAGACAACAGCATCCGATGAACTTTCAATGGTATAATGTTGAATCTCGGATTCAGTCATATTGGACCAGGAAATGGTTACCCGGTCAATTGCGTCAATCTCAGCCCTGACATTGGCAAAACGAACTGGCAATACGACAGTTCCGCTTGTATCATAAGATAGCAATCCCCTCCGCACTAATTGAAGCGGGCCACCACAATGAAAATTATACAGGTTATAGGGAGGCCCGGGGAATACGGACTCCGGGCTGAAATTGACATTGCCCGGATTAAAATAATAAGGATGCATAAAATCATACCAGGGCAAACAAATATTCGGGGCGGGAAAACATTCAATCGGCTGACCCGTACCTCCGTCCACATCCCAGTAAGAAACCGTGATAAAGCCACAATCCAGTTCCTGGCCATTCACTACATAATGTGTGGCAGCATTGGGATCACAATCAATATAGTTCAGCCCAAGGGTATTGTAATAAGAAACGACTTTAGGGGCTGGCCAGGCATAGCCTGGGTAATTATTACCCGTGGAATCCAGAACCCCACCCATCACATTACCATATTGCAATCCCTGTTTATACACCCAGATATCATAATTGGATAATACAACAGGCGTAAATACATTCTGTGTGCCATTAAAACTGACTGTAAAGAAGGAAAGTATCAACCGGTTTTCTCTTTTCGGGGGATTGGGTGAATCATCCACCAATCTGGTTTCAGTATATCTTGCTCTAACACCGATATACTGTGTAAACCCAAAGAAATGCATACAGAGCAATGCAAGCAAAAGAATAAACTTCATTTTCATAAGTATTGATTTAATTGTTGATAATCATTTTAAATTGCCCCTCCTTTCAGGGAGGGGTTGGGGAGGGCTACACACCAAAAAAGCTTCGGATGACTGTGGCTACCACCACAAGGAACACGCAGGACCCGAACCAGGCAGCAGCAACTTTGCTGGTATCCGGGTCACCGCTGTTCCACTTTGAATACACCTTAACAGCGCCGATCAAACCAAGTACTGCCCCGACAGCATACATCAGGTTAGTACCGGCAGCGAAATAACTTCGGACTTTTGTATTGGCTTCATTGATACCGGCATTGCCATCCTGGGCAAATGCACAGGC
>DAORJS010000387.1:0-2924 GCA_035439185.1 Chitinophagaceae bacterium | reverse complement strand
ATTTAAAAAAATTAGCGGTCTTTAATCCGCTGACCATTCACAAAAAAGGAACCCGCTCCAAAGCCATTTTCGCCCTTGCCCTGGTTTGTTTTTTATGGGGCACTACCTGGATTGCTTCCAAAGAAGGAGTAAAACATATGCCAGCCCTGCAGCTGGCCAGTATCCGGCAACTGATCGCCGGTGTTTTATATGTTGGCTTTTTCCTTTATAAAAAAATCCCGCTCCCGAAAGGAAAAGAATGGAGACCGGTCCTTGTACTCAGCTTTCTGAATTTTATCATGAGCAATGGATTGAGTACCCTGGCGCTTCGTTACCAGATATCTGCCGGATTGGGTGCCATCATCGGCGCCATCTTCCCTTTATGGATTGTAGTGATCGGTTTATTTGCTTCAAAAGATAAAATGCCAACAAAGGCTGTGATTGGTATGATGCTTGGCTTTGCGGGTGTTTGTGTTATTTTTTATGACCATCTCACAGATTTCCTCGATCCCAAATTTCAATTAGGGATAATTTTCTCTACTATCGCCACCTGGACCTGGGCCATTGCCACACTCTATACCAAACAACAGGCTGCCAGTTATAATCCTTACTTCAGTCTGGGTTTACAAATGCTGATATCGGGTATTTGTCTCAGTGGTTTTAATGCAGCCACCGGTACTGCCGTTCCTTTATCAGCCATTCCCTGGCAATCATGGGCAGCCATTGCTTACCTGATCATCTTTGGTTCATTAATCGCCTTTGTTTGTTATTTGTATGCCCTGCAAAACCTGCCCACCGAACAGGCTTCTCTTTATGCGTATATCAATCCTATTGTAGCCGTGCTTTGCGGCTGGGTGGTCTTTGGAGAAAAAGTCACTATCTATATTATCATTGGGGGATTGGTGACGTTATTGGGTGTCTACCTGGTGAACAGGGCCTTCAAGGCAGTCCCCACACCTGAACAACCCGAAGCAGAGGGTGTTTAAGTAGTGACTTCCTTCGTGAACTGTGCATAGACTTCCCTCCAGCCAGTAAAAAGTGGGGCCGTTCCTAAAAAGGTATTGTGCCAGATCGTGATCAGGGTTCCCTCTACCCTTTTTAATTCATTGTAGTAATAGTGCATTTCGTCCAGGGCTTGTAAGGCTGTATACTTTTGTTCAAAGAAGGAATTTGCTTCCATATAACAAAATGGATGCAAGAGCAAGGGCGTCTGCACTTCATTTTCCAGATCATACCAGTAAAAGGGATTACTGTAAGAAGCCCGGAAGCCATTCACCGATCCATACCCCATGGAATAATCTTCCCGGATACCGGCTTGCAGTAAATGACGGTAAGTGCCGGGGATCTTCATCCGGATATAGTGCTGACGGGAAGCAGTTATTTTCAGTCCAGCTATTTTTTCCAGTCTTTCTTTTTCTTCCGGCAACATCGCCAGATCATCCCCGCTTTGCCAGGAAGGATGTAAACCGATTTTATATTTCACGGCATGTTCATGTATCAGGGTCTGCATGGCGGTTTGTGAAGGAAGTATCTGCTTATCATACCGGCCATTCTTTTCGCCCACCAGAAAAAAATAAACCGGAGATAATTGATGAGGCCGGTGCAGATCATTTATCCAGGAAAAGGAATCAAAAGGATCAGCCTGTTTCCCATCCAGCACTTTTCTTCGTTGTGTAAACTGGGTGAATTTCCCGGTGAAAAGATCACGCAGGGCGGCACCGGCGCTTCTTCTCCAGGTTTTATATTTGAAAGAATAAGCTTCATCAATATCATAAGTAGGCACCCATTTAAAATGTTTTGCCGCCAGCATAGTGTAAGGAAAAATTCTTTTCAGCAGCATTTTGAATTGCTGCATCCAGCCATCCACAATCGGCCGGTTCAGAAACCCTTCCCGATAAGCCAGGGATTGAGTATGGTCATAACGGCCATAGATGTCTTCCTGATGCGGCAGGTATTCTTCATAGCGGCTGATCAGGTAAAAAGCAGCGGAAAAAATATCAAAAGGAATATCTCCTCCGGTTTGAAAAAAAACCGGCAACATTTGCCATTCACTGCAAACAATGGTCTGTTCCCTGATCCCGGTTTCAAATAATAATGTGTGTGGCTTGATCCAGCACTCATCCGGGGTCAGTCGTTCTTCGCTATAGTTAATCCGGATGGTATCAGCAGCTATAAATTCATTCCGGTCATGAGTCACCCTGGCCGCCTCACCGGTCAGTAACCTGCCGGTAAAATCGGCTATGTAGTTAAGCCGGTGGCTATTAATCGGACTATAAATAAGCATGATCCGGGAATTGTTGACAAACGAATATACTCCCTGCGCCTGAAATCGGAGCTGATGCATCCTTTTTCTGATTTTGGCCGACTTTATGGACATACAACCAAAACCCGTCTGAAACAGTTTACTGCGATAGGATTGATCTGCATTTTTGCCTTGGCGCAAATGGCCCGCTATCTCCCCTACCTGGAATGCCGGGCGATGAATATGCTGCGGCCCGCCAGTCAGGTCTGTGATTGTGAAAAACTGGCCGAAGAAAACCTGAGTAATCTCCCCAACCCCAATCATAGTCCTTCACATCATCTGATACGGATGGATGAGTATTTTGAAATTACCTCAACATCATTGCAGCGCTTGATAAGCAGCAGCCCTGTTTTTATATTGAAAAACGAGACTGCATGGTTAGAGGGGTATTATGCGGATGTGTGGAAGCCGCCGGATTTTGCTGTGCTCGAAGAGTATTTTGGACAAAATGATAGAGAGGAACATCCGAAGGATCCTGTGGACGGATTAAACGGATTGGACGGATAAAAACGGATCATGCTTACTTCGTAAGCATGGCCTTGAAAATGTCCTCATCTTTGTTCGTATTTTCTTTGTGTTCTTAGCGGTCTTTGTGGGAAAAATTTTTCCGTTTCTAGATTTAACCGCAGAGAGGGGTTAACAA
>DAORJS010000386.1:0-2940 GCA_035439185.1 Chitinophagaceae bacterium | reverse complement strand
CGTCATATTGCCTGAATTTGTAATGAAAGCATGAACGTATTTGGCATGATGCCCCACCCCGAACGGGCCTGTTCAGCTGCCCTTGGCAATACTGATGGGAGGGAGATTATCCAAACCCTGTTGATGGCCGGGCAACTGGTGGGTTGATTTCCACATCTGTATCCGGAAGCGCAGGTTTTGTCAGGGTGCTTACCCTTTTACAGAAAGAAGAGGATTAAATTTGCCCTGATTTTAACAAAGCGGTTTGTATAAAAAGCAGGATTTTTGCGTATCTATCTGAAATTAATTACATGAAGAATCTTTTACTCATCGCAGCCTTTTTTGGCAGCAGCCTGGTTGCAAAAGCACAGATCAGTCCGATCAGCTGGACATTTACTGCTGTAAAAACAGGGGATAAGATGTACGACCTGAAAATGGTGGCCACCATTCAGGATAAATGGCATTTGTATTCCCAGACCCAGCCGGAAGATGCAGTGATCATGCCTACAGAATTTTCCTTCAATGCCAACCCTCTGCTGAAACTGGAAGGAAAGATTCAGGAGCTGGGGAAGATGGAAAAATTCACAGATAAATCATTGGGGATTTCAGCGAATCAGTATTCGACATCCGTAACATTTATCCAGAAAATCAAGTTGAAGTCCAACGTCAAGACCAATCTGGCGGGGAGTGTAGTTTACCAGACCTGTGATGATAAAAAATGCCTTCCACCCAAGACGGTCAGTTTTACAGTGGCAATCAAGTAAACGCGAACTATTTTATATTACTCATTATATTGAAGCGGGTTCCCTCAAGGAACTCGTTTATTTTATCAATAACTTTCCGCTATGAAGCCGGGATTTCAAAAATTACTCATAGTTTTTTTGTCCTTTTTGTACCTGGGTACTGTTTCCCTGGCCCAGTCAAAACCGGTCAGTTTCAGTGTTTTCACGGAAGGAAAAGGCAAGAATCAGGTAATCGCCATCAAAGCCCGGATTGCAGCCGGGAATAAACTGTATTCCATTCAGTCATTCGGGGAAGATGCACCGGTCAGTTCACTGATCAGTTTTGACACATCAGTACAAAAATTATTAAAAGATTCCATCTCAGAAACCGGTAATGCCCAAAAAGAGGCTGACCCATCTTTTAATAACACTGTGATGACCTATTATACAGATTCTGTGATCTGGCGCCAGCCCTTAGATCTTTCTGCTGTTTCTGATAGTATCAGGTTTAAAGGCACTATCAGCGGTTTTATTAAGACAGGAGATGAATACAATGCATTTGAAGAGCCTTTTCGGGTTACCGTCAGTGCAGCAGAAAATGGATCGGTGAATGATGGATCCCTGAGCAATAACCTGCGTAACCGTTCCCTGTTTTGGATATTCCTGACTGCGTTTGGCGGAGGATTGCTGGCGGTAATCACCCCCTGTGTTTTTTCCATGATACCGGTAACCGTCAGTTTTTTTACAAAGCGAAGTACTAACCGGCGTCAGGGTGTAAAAAATTCCCTGCTTTATTCAGCTTCCATAATTCTGATCTTTACTTTACTGGGATTGGCCATCACCCTGATCTTTGGTCCGGCAGCGCTCAACAAATTAGCCACGAACTGGATCGCCAACCTGATTTTCTTCGCACTCTTTCTGCTTTTCGGTATTTCTTTTCTCGGTGCTTTTGAAATCACACTTCCTTCTTCATGGACCAATAAAGCCAGTAAGAAATCCGGGACCGGAAATTTCTGGGGGATATTCTTCATGGCACTTACCCTGGTACTGGTTTCTTTTTCCTGCACGGGACCGATAATAGGTAATTTGCTGGTGCTCGCTTCCAAGGGAAGTTTTGTAGGACCCCTGGTGGGAATGTTTGGTTTTTCTCTGGCACTTGCCTTGCCTTTTTCGCTGTTCGCCCTTTTCCCTGGTCTCCTGAATAAATTAGGAAAGGCGGGTGGATGGCTCAATGCAGTTAAAGTGACACTCGGCTTTCTCGAACTCGCGCTGGCGCTGAAATTTTTGTCAAATGCAGATCTGGTCAAAGGCTGGCGCTTACTCGACCGGGATATATTTCTGGCCATCTGGATCGTGATCTTCTTTTTACTGGGAGTTTATTTGCTGGGTAAACTGAAATTTCATCATGATGATGAACTTCCTAAAAATGATTTCGGTGTGCCCTATCTCAGTGTTCCCCGTTTATTCTTTGCCATTACCACTTTTAGTTTTGTGGTATATATGATTCCTGGAATGTGGGGTGCCCCGCTCAATGGCATCAGTGCCTTTCTGCCTCCATATGGTACGCAGGATTTTGTGCCAACAGCAGGATCGGCTTCCGGGAACTCAGCCCAATTTCATGCGGGGGTTAATCCACCTGAAAAATATGTAAAGGAACTGGGCCCTTACGAACCCGAAGTGGTTCGTCGTTATCACTTAGTCACTTATTTCGACTATGATGAGGCGCTGGCCGCTTCCAGAGAATTGAAAAAACCCCTGATGCTTGATTTTACCGGTATTAATTGTATTAATTGCCGGAAAATGGAAGCACAGGTCTGGAGTAATAAAGAAGTAATGCGTCGTTTAAAAGAGAATTTTGTGATCGCTTCATTGTATACGGATGTACGGATTTCATTACCCGAAAATGAAGAGTTTGATTCCGGAGTACTCCAGGAAAGAGTGAATACAGTGGGGGAAAAATTTTCTCATCTTCAGGCCAGCCGCTATGGTTCCATTTCACAACCCTTTTATATTTTTCTGGATGGGAAAGAACAAAAACTCGCAGCGGATGGATATGGGTATGATCCCGATGTGCAGGCGTTTATCAAACACCTGGATACCGTAGTGGCGGAATACAATAAAAGAGTGAATCCCTGATTTGAAATTAACAGCATAAAAAAAGCCCTGACGGTACCGTCAGGGCTTTTTCAATTTGGTGTCATTCTGTACCAGCCTTCCGGAATATCCCGCCGGCAAAGGC
>DAORJS010000385.1:0-2953 GCA_035439185.1 Chitinophagaceae bacterium | reverse complement strand
TGATCACCAAAGCCCATGATATTTTTCATGAGATCATGGAAAAATGCAGAAAATAAAAACCCTATTTCATCAAGTGTAAAATTTTTAAAGCAATGCAATTCAATAAGTCTTATTTCCTGATTGTCGCTCTCGCCCTCATCATCACTTCCTGTAAAAAAGAAAATCAGGAATATGATCCCAATGTAAAAGCTGAACTGTCCGTTGAATTCGATAATATAGCAGGATCGTCTGATCTGCAGCTCAACACAGGCACCTATACCAATGCTCTGGGGCAATCGCTGAAAGTAACCAAGTTAAAATACTTTGTAAGCAATTTCAAACTGACCCGGGTAGACGGAACGGTGTATACTGTTCCCCAGAATGAGTCCTACTTTCTGATAGAAGAAGGTAATCCTGCTGCCGATCATGCCATGCTGAATATTCCGGAAGGTGAATATAAATCCATCAGCTTTGTATTGGGAGTAGACAGTTTAAGGAACACCATGGATGTTAGTCAACGCACGGGTGTCCTGGATGTAAGCGGAGCTGCCTCAGATATGTACTGGAGCTGGAACAGCGGTTATATTTTTTTCCGGCTTGATGGCACTTCCCCGGTCATTACCGCCATGGGAAGTGTATTTCAATATCATATCGGTGGTTTTGGGGGATATAGTACCCCAACAGCCAATAACCTCCGCACCATTACCCTGGACCTCAGTGCCCGTGGTACTGCCAAAGTAAAAGATGGAAAAGAAACCAATATTCACCTGATGGTGGATATACTGAAAGCCATATCAGGCACTACGAATATGGATTTCAGCACAACAGCGATGGTGCATTCTGTAACCGGTGGAGTTCCACTGGCGAATAACTGCACTGCCATGTTTACACACGACCATACCGAAAACTAAAAAGATGAGCCGCTTACAATTCATCGTCCTCATACTCTTTCTTGCAGGCATTGTTGCCTGCAGGAAAGAGGTGATGGATTCATTCAGGGGTTTTGAACAACCAGCCCATTTCCCCGCTCCTGTCTATCGCTTCGGCACCAATACCATCACCAAGGATGGTTTTGAACTGGGGAGAAAGCTGTTTTATGATACCCGCTTATCAGCCAACAACACAATCAGCTGTGGCAGCTGTCATATTCAAACCGCAGCTTTTACCCATCATGGACATAATACCAGTCATGGCATTTTTGATCAGCAAGGTACCCGGAATGCCCCGCCTATTATGAATCTGGCCTGGAATACCAGCTTTATGTGGGATGGCGGAATTGCCGATCTGGATCTGCAGTCAGTTGCTCCCATCACCAATCCGGTTGAAATGGGTGAAACCATGCCTGCTGTTTTATCCAAACTCAGGAGCAGTTCCGACTACCCTGCCCTTTTTAAAAAAGCATTTGGAAGTGAAGAAATCACCACTACCGGTTTTTTAAAAGCCCTGTCTCAATTTATGGTCATGTGTGTCAGCAGTAACAGCAGATACGACAGCATTATGAGGAATCAGGGTGGGGCCCGGTTTACAGCTACAGAAGAAGCCGGCAGGAATCTTGTACAACAAAAATGCGGGGCCTGCCATCCAGAACCCTTGTTCACAGATTTTAGTTTCAGAAATAATGGATTAACTCCAAGCAGCATCAATGATGAAGGCAGATACATGGTGACCCAGATAGCAAATGACAGGTACAAGTTTAAAGTGCCAAGCTTACGCAACCTGGCCTACACAGCTCCTTTTATGCATGATGGCCGTTTTCTTACCCTTGATGCAGTACTTGATCATTACCATGGACAGGTTCAGGATATGCCAACACTGGATCCATTGCTCAAACAACCCGGATACACCGGAATACCATTAACTGCAGACGAGAAACAGAAAATCAAGGCCTTTTTACTGACGCTAAATGACCGGTCCTTTCTGTTCGACAAAAGATTTTCGGAACAATAATTAACCACCATGCTAAAAAGGATCATTACTATTTTCATTATCAGTTACCTTCTCTGTGTACCTGTTTCAGCCTGTGATATTTGCGGATGCGGTGTCGGAAGCTATTATGTCGGAATACTGCCTGAGTTCAGGAATAAATTTGCGGGCATCAGGTACCAGCATAAAAGCCTGATGACCCATATCGGTGTCAATGGTCAACGCACTTACCTGACTACTGACGAAAGCTATCATATTGCCGAAGCATGGGGCGCCCTGAATATTGGAAAAAAAATCAGGATACTGACGTTTATCCCTTACAATTTCATCGAAAGAGTAAATCAGGGTGCCAGCACAAGAAAAAGCGGGATTGGGGATATTGCGGTGATGGGTTACTACCAGTTCCTGAACAAACACGCTACCACCAGGAACAATAAAATGCTGGTGCATTCTTTATGGGCAGGTGCCGGATTCAAACTTCCTACGGGCCGGTATAATCAGACAGACAAAAATATCACAGAAGGTATCCAGAATACTTTTCAACTGGGAACAGGAAGTATGGATTTTACTTTACAGGCTGTATATGATTTCCGGATACAGGATGCCGGGCTGAATACCAATCTCAGTTATAAAATGAATACAGCCAACCGGCAGAACTACCAGTATGGAAACAAGTTTACCTGTAATACTCTTGTATATTATAAATTCCGGACCGGGAAAAAAAGTAACCTGGCTCCTAATGCCGGTATCATGTATGAAACTTCAGAAAAAGACCGTAAAAATCAAGGTTTTGAAATATTCGACTCCGGAGGCAATAGCCTTACTGCAACAGCAGGACTAGAAACCACTATTAATAAAATGTCGGTTGGACTCAGTTACCAAACCCCTCTTACCCAACAACTGGCCGAGGGCAAAGTAAGGGCTGGAGACCGGCTGATGATTCATTGCAGTTTTTCTTTCTAGTTTTTATTTAGCATAACCAGAAGGCCCCAAAAAAGGGGCTTTCTCATTTTCCTGACGAAAATCATATCATTTTTTGAACCTGCTCAAG
>DAORJS010000384.1:0-2954 GCA_035439185.1 Chitinophagaceae bacterium | reverse complement strand
ATCACCAGGTTCATATCCACGCGACGGGGGTTCTCTACAGCAGCCTGGATGGCGGGCTTGGTAATTTCATGAAACACGATCCGTTTGGTCTTCTTGGGATCGAGACCGAGCACTTCACATAAATGCCAGCTGATGGCTTCTCCTTCACGGTCTTCATCCGTTGCCAGCCAGACTTCTTCAGAACTCTTGGCCAGTCTTTTCAGTTCGGCCACCACTTTTTCTTTATCGGCCGGAACGATATAGGAGGGTTCGAAATTCTTTTCAACATCTATGCCCATATCCGCCTTTTGCAGGTCTCGGATATGGCCAAAACAACTCTTCACCTGAAAGTCTTTACCAAGAATTTTTTCTATGGTTTTAGCTTTCGCAGGGCTCTCAACGATCAACAGATTTTTAGCCATAATGGGTAGTAACTTATAAAAAAACCGCCTTTGCTTTCAAGGCCTTGGCGGACGCAAGTTAGGACAAGGATAATAAATTTTTCCGGAAACTTGTAAAACCGTGCATCACTTCATCCACTTAAGTACTTCAAAACCATAGCGCTTAAGCTAAATATTTGGACAGAAGTAAGCGTCTTTTTAGTAGCTGACAAAGCTTGTGCTGGTACAGAAAACTGAATGATACCCGAAGAATTCAGCAATAGAATTAAAGTAATGAAAGTGCAAAAGGGGGGGCATAAAGTCAGAAAATATCAAATCAGCAACTAGCGGACAGATCGCATCCATACCGCCACCCTTTCCGCCCAGCGACGGTATTCTTTACCGGAAGGATGGAGACCATCCGGTGCCAGCAGACTGGGGTCACCGGCTGCCTCCCTGGTCCAGGGCGTGATATCTATATATTGTACATTGAAGGATTGGCTGATAGATTTATTGGCCGCATTATATGCATCTATTTCCCCGGCAATCCGGTTCCGGTCCAGCCCGCTGGCAAAAGGAGTAACCCCCCAATCAGGTATTGATAACACCACTACTCTGGATGGCCGGTTACCGGCAAAACGAATGGCATCTTTTAAGAGGTTTTCAAATTCTGGCCGGTAGCTGTCAACCGTACGGCCCCGGTATTGATTATTGACCCCAATCAACAGACTCACAAAATCATAATCGTTCTTCAAGGGACTGTTCGCATCCGCAGCGTTTATGCCGGCCTCCAGTTCCTCGGTCGTCCATCCGGTGCGGGCAATGATGCGGGTATCGAGATAGAAACTATCTGTTTTGAAAAAGAAGGCCGATTGATTAGGGAAATTTTCCCCGATGGGAACTGATTCACCAATGGTATAGGAATCTCCCAGTGCGAGGTAATAATATTTCCTGCCATTGGCAGGGGAAGGGATACTGTCCATATTGTTTTGGTTAACCGGGGGCATGTCTTTTTTGCCGCAGGAACTACTGCAAATAAACATACAGAATATAAAGAGTATGCGGGTCATAAAAACTCAACAATCTGTCGGGTGATTTTGTTCTCCCGGTAAATCCGCCGGTGGCCCAGTCCCTTTGTAATTACGAAATGAATCTGCGGATAGTTTTTCTCCTGCACCTTCCTTACATCTTCAATCGGGGTGGTATCATCCTCTTCGTCATGGAGCCAAAGTACCCTGGCCCTGATATGCTGCATGGCCCGGCGGATGGAGTACCAGGCAGGACTGACCCCGCCTTTCTTAATGATGATTTTATCAAATTCGGTCCTGACTGTATCATCCAGTTTCAGGAAACGGAAAAATGTATCAATGGCTGTGAGGGTTTCTGTAGCTGGTGCAATCAGTACTAAACGGGTATCGGGTGTATGACTCATTTCTTCCAGGGCCAGGGATACAGCCAAACCGCCAAATGAATGGGCCATGAATGACTGTACCGGTCCGAATGTTTTACAAACTTCCTGGATTGTTTTTTTGAAGAGCGGAGCCGTGATCTCTTTACCCCCGCTTTTTCCATGTGCCGGAGCATCAAATGCCAGTACTTCATACCCTTTTTTGATCAGGGGCCGGATATAGCGATCAAAGTTGACAACAGAAGATTCAAATCCATGAATGATCAGGGCTTTTTTCTCCCCTGGATGGTTCCAGCGCCAGCCCTTTACCTGAATCCCCTCCACTTTCAGCTGCAGGGATTCCGCCTCTTCAAAAATTTTGGGTGGCTTTTTCAGGTTTCTTCGCTGGGGGGTACAAAAAAGGGCAAATGCCTGCTTTGCCGCTTTCTTTTTGGAGATAGAGGAAAGAAGCTTGAATTTTGCCCTGATATATCCAATGGCCAGGCGTTGAGACAATTTCATGGTTACAAAAATAAAGGTATGACCCGTATAGCGGCGGGTCCATCCTGTATCATTCAATACCGGTTTTATTAAACAGAAAGGAGGAAGTATGAATATCGTTATGATCGGTTCGGGAAATGTGGCAGCTGTGCTGGGAAGAAAATTAAAAGCGGCAGGTCATCACATTGTTCAATTGTACAGCCGGAATGCCAGTGCCGCTTCAGAACTGGCTTATGAGTGGGATACGGAATCCACGAATTACAAAAGCATGATACAGAAAAATGCAGACCTCTATATCATTGCGGTGGATGACCGGTCAATTGATGATGTAGCCAATGACCTTCGTCTGCCCGGAAAGATAGTGGTACATACCGCAGCCTCGGTACCAATGGAAGTACTGAAAGATGTATCAGAGCATTACGGGGTTCTGTATCCTTTGCAAAGTTTGCGAAAGGATATCGGCACCATTACTGAAATTCCACTTTTTGTGGATGGTAATGATGACCATACCAAAAGCTGGTTACAGCGTCTGGCGGCTACTATTTCCCGGGAACTGGTGGGAGTGGCGGGTGATGATAACCGGGCCAAACTGCATGTGGCAGCTGTTGTGGTGAATAATTTTACCAACCACCTGTATCAGCTTGCAGCCGAATATTGCAGCAAGGAAGGACTTGATTTTAAATTGCTCCAGCCACTGATTGAAGAAA
>DAORJS010000383.1:0-2965 GCA_035439185.1 Chitinophagaceae bacterium | reverse complement strand
AACCGAGGGTAGGGGTTACACGGGTAACATTCTTGTCAAAATAATTACATACATCTACGGCCGCTTTATTCAAAGCATCCAGTGCTTTCAGCAGGGGCGCTTTGTAATCGAGTGATTCACCGGTATAAGAAACAAAGATGGTGGGAATACAAAGGGTCTTGCCATTGCCAATCTCCATGATAAAGGGAGGAGAGGATGGATCCCAGGCCGTATAACCACGGGCTTCAAAAGTCGCGCGCAATCCACCACTGGGAAAAGAAGATGCATCCGGCTCCTGCTGAACCAGGGCATCGCCCTCAAATTGTTCAATCGGCGTTCCGTCACCTTTCAGGGTAAAGAAAGAATCATGTTTTTCTGCAGTAGTACCGGTCAATGGCTGGAACCAGTGTGTAAAGTGACTCACACCCCGGCTTTCGGCCCAGGCACGGATACCATTGGCAATCTGGTTGGCCATGGCACGGTCAATTTTCTGACTGGCTTTGATAGAAGCCTGGAGGCTTTTATAAGCTTCATCACTTAAGAACTCGCGGGCAGTCTTCAGAGAAAATACATTACTGCCAAAAATGCCGGTGATTTTTGGGGAGCCTTCAACCTTGGTTTCGGCACTGGTAGCAAGGTTGTTGATAGCGTTAAAACGAAGTGACATGCAGAATAATTTTGTGCAAAAAAATGTCATTCGCCGAACTATTCCAATTTTTTTACTGAACTAGGCAAAAAACAGGGGTAAAATGGGGAAAAACTGTGCTTTTGTTGATAAGTGAAGGTGTTATTTTGAAGAAATCAGGCAGAATTATTCAAATTACGTTTATTATTAATATTATTTTGAAAGATCCTTCCCAGCCTTTCCCAGTTCAGACTGGCCAGCATTGGTACCACCAGCAAGGGCATGATAATACTCCGGTAACGGACAATCGCACCCAGATTATTCACGCTGAAACCAATGGCCAGCAAGACCGAAAAACAAAAGAAGATGCAGAAATAGATAAAGGGCCAGGAACGGTTTTCCCGGTGATGCCAGAAAATAAAAATCACAAAGAGTAATAAGAGCACGTTGATTTCAATCGCCGCCGCCAGGGATAAAATATGTTTTACATCACTGGGATAAGGCCGTATCGTGGAAAGATTAATGGCCTGCGGAGTATTTTTTAAAAAACTGATGGCATTGGGTTCCAGTTCCTCAATCGGTATACTGGAATTACCGCCCTTGAGTTGAATAAATGCCTGTTGTTTATTCACAACAGCCTGGGGAAAATCCAGACCAGGATTGATATAGCGGGCCGTAAAAAATAAAATGGCTCCGATTATATAAACACCGGCAAAAATGGCCAGTGCCCTTTTGGGCCAGCGCTGCGCTGCCACCCAGGCTACAATCGCAGGTAAAATAATCACCAGGATAAAATTTCTTAACACAAGCAGGAGCAGCAATCCAGTAATCAACCCGCTGATCCTTTTCCAACCCCATTTCTTTTCCTTAGTCCCGAAATAAGTGGCATACACGATAAAACTGATCCCGGAAAAAATCAATCCCTCTTTATGCAATCCGCTGGTCCAATACAAAAAGGAAGGCACCAGAAAAGTTGCCAGCAGGATCGTGGTCTTCTTCCCCGGAAATGCATCATTCATTACCCGGTAAATGGCAAAAGCCCCAAAGAGGGTGATAAAAGAATAAAAAATAACATTCACATAATAATTCCCGAAACTGAAGACATTGAAGATGGAGAAGAACTTGATCAGGATATTTCCTTTCAGATCATTCCAGTATGAATCAGTGCCCGAGAAAAATCCCCCGTAATGACCACCATAGGGATCCCGGAACAGATTGGTGAAATACTCCCCCGGATTACTGTACAACAGATTGTATTCAGATATACTTTCAGCATGAAAACCCCAGGTATCCTGCATCTGGGCCAGTCCGCCATAATACAAACCAATCCACCCATAAAATATACCAGCCATGACCTTGAGCAGGAAAATAATCACTAGTTGGGGATGACTCAGCCCCGTGGTATTAAAAAATTTCACCCTTGTCACCAACCAGGCAAAAAAAACGAGATAGGCAATAAAGAGGAGGTACTCCAAGGGGGTGGGGTTTGTGGCGCAAAATAGACATTATTAAGATATTAGGATATTTGGATATTATGATATTAAGACATGTTATCAACTAAATATCCCAATCTCTCAATATCCCAATATCCCAATATCTCAATATCCTAATTTTGCCACTCAATTCAACTCCTCCATGGACATTACCGTTAAGACCGCCGAACAATTACGCCTCACTGCTGATGAATTTGAACTGATCAAAACCAAACTCGGAAGAACCCCCAATTTCAATGAGCTCTGCGCCTTCAGTGGCATGTGGAGTGAACATTGCAGTTATAAAAATTCCATCAAATGGCTGAAAACACTGCCCCGCGAAGGCGGTCGTATGCTGGTAAAAGCCGGTGAAGAGAATGCAGGACTGATGGATATCGGTGACGGTCTCGGTGTGGTGTTTAAAATTGAATCCCATAACCATCCCTCTGCCATCGAACCCTTCCAGGGGGCAGCCACCGGAGTAGGAGGGATTCACCGTGATATTTTCACCATGGGGGCAAGACCAATCGCCTCATTGAACTCCCTCCGTTTTGGAAATCTCGCAGAAGATAAAACCCAGCATTTATTATCCGGTGTGGTTCATGGCATCGGGCATTATGGCAACTGCTTTGGGGTGCCGACTGTTGGTGGTGAAATTTATTTTGATGAATGCTATCATACCAATCCGCTGGTGAATGCAATGAGCGTGGGAATTGTAAAAGCAGGAGAAACAGTTTCAGCAACAGCACTTGGTAAAGGAAATCCCGTGATGTTTGTAGGAAGTGCCACGGGTAAAGACGGAATCGGTGGTGCCTCTTTTGCCTCCGCAGATATCACGGCAGAAAGTGCACAGGACCTCCCCGCCGTACAGGTGGGTGATCCCTTCCAG
>DAORJS010000382.1:0-2965 GCA_035439185.1 Chitinophagaceae bacterium | reverse complement strand
TCCATGACTGCACCAGGATTTATTGTAAAAGGAAAAGGAGAAATGGCAGCGGTTAACTCAGCTTCACATGGAGCTGGTAGAAAAATGAGCCGGACCAGGGCCATGGAAGCAGTAAGTGATAAACAGTTCAAAGAGGAAGTGGAAAAACACGGGGTTAAACTCCTCGGCGGTGGAAAAGATGAATCGCCTTTTGCTTACAAGGATATTGAAGAGGTGATGCAGTCACAAAAAGCACTGGTGGATGTAGTTGGAAAGTTTACACCGAAAATTGTGAAGATGGATGGCGCCAAACACAGATCCTGGTCCAAAAAGAATCAGCGGGAAAAACTAACCGGTGATGAAGTGTAGGGAGAGTGAGAACGGTTCGTTTATTTTCAAATTGCCTGCCCGTCGAAAACGAGGCAGGCAATTTGAATTTCGTTTGTTGTCACACTGGGCTAAGTTTACCCTAAGGAATAGAAGGGTCGAAGGGGGATTTGTACATCGCACCTTGTCACCCTGAGTTAAATTTACCCTGAGGAATAGAAGGGTCGAAGGGGGATTTGTACACCGCCCTTGTCACCCTGAGCTAAATTTACCCTGAGGAATCGAAGGGTCGAAGGGGGATTTGTACACCGCTCCATGTCACCCTGAGCTTGTCGAAGGGGGACTAGATGAAGATTTTGCCAACCTTTTAATTTCTTCCCAATCGCCATTTATCAGGGCTTCTTTTTTCTTTCTTGACCATCCTTTAATTTGCTTCTCAAATGAAATTGCAGATTTTATATCGGTAAAATGCTGTGAGAATACAAGAATAACAGGTCGTCGACAAAAAGTAAAACAGCTGGTATTGAACCCGGAATTATGCTGCTCAATCCTAAGAGTTAAATTATTCGTAACTCCTGTGTAAAATTTATCATCTGAACATCGTACTATATAGACCCAATATTGGTGATAGATTTTCATAATGAGTGTAAGCTACATCATGATTGAAACGAAAAAATATTTCGTACAGTGAAAGAAGAGAATAAAGGCGGTTTTTTGCCCATCTTCAGTTGATTCAATGTGTCGAAAAAAAGACAGCGAAGTCATAGTCCCACTTCGATAAACTCAGTGTGACAACATGCGTGGGATTCCGTTAGGGGCAAGCGATTTAGCGAAGTTCTCAGTACCTACACCTTCACATATATCTTCTTCTTATCCATCCAATAACAAATCGCCCACATAAATAAGATTACGGCAATGGCATAGAGTAGTGAACCATTTTCCTTGGCCCCGGGAACATGAATCAACACTTTTTTATACAACCAGTTCCAGGGATTCACTCCGTCTCCCAACCGGATCAAGGCAAATCCCTTGGGAAGAAATGCACTCAGGGCAAATACAAATAAAGCGTTCTTGCCAAATACGTCAAAGAACCGGGCCAGTCCGCCCTTGATATTTTTGAATTCAATCATATAGATCATGGTGGCAATGGTGATCATCGCCAGTCCGGATGTGTACACCACATAAGAACTGGTCCAGATTTTTTTGTTGATTGGGAAGACCATATCCCAGCAGAAACCGGCCAGCAATAACCCAACACCAGCTGCAAAAAGTCCGGTCACCATTTCATAAGTCTTTCCTTTTTGCTGTATATAATTACCCACCATGTATCCGAATATCACCTGCACAATAGCGGGGAGGGTACTCATGATGCCTTCCGGGTCAAAAGGCATGCCTTCTCCCTTGTACATATGTGCTTCTCCAAGGATGGCTTTGTCTATTGAGTTGCCAAACCAGCCTTTCATACTGTAAGGATCAGCCGGGTCTCCTAAAAAATAGCTGAGCATCCAGTATAGAATCAGGATGAGTAAGCCGAGGTAAAAAGCCTTGCGCAGTTTCAGGTAGTAAACGATAATGGCTGCAAAAAAATAACAAAGTGCAATCCGGGGTAATACACCGAGTATCCTGACTCCCTGTGGCTGGCCTTTATCATCCGTGTATTCCCAGGGCTTAAAAACTAAATGATTGCCGCTCCATTTTACAAAGGGCCACCAGGTAAGAAAGAGCCCGACAGCAAAAATGATCAGACTACGTGTGGCGACTTTTTTCCAGAATACAGCATCCCCTCCCTGTTCCAGCCGGGGCATTACAAAAGCCATCGCATTTCCTACAGCAAATAAAAAAAACGGAAACACCAGATCGGTGGGGGTCAGTCCATGCCAGGGTGCATGTTCCAGCGGATCATAAATGGATCCCCAGCTTCCCGGGTTATTCACTAAAATCATCAGGCAAACCGTGGCTCCGCGAAAAACATCGAGCGAGTAAAAACGTTGGTTCAATTGGCAGGCTTTGGTTGAAGGTAGAAAAGTTTTGGAGAAGTCGGAAAGTCCGGAAGTCCGAAAGTCCGAAAGAGTTTAATGCGAAGCGCATCACTTTTGGACTATTTTCATTTGTGTACGTAGCTTCTCCCCTTCAGGGGATGGGGGCGGGCTAGGCATGGCGAGTAGGGTTCGGCTAGTGGGGTACAAGCCCGGGCCTTGGTGCTGTCACCCTGAGCTTGTCGATGGGTGGGTCGCCTGAAACTTCATCAATCTGATTTCATTTGTTCGTCTGTTCTTTTTTCGGCTGGAGGCTAATAAAAACAGAAGAAGCTCAATTTTAAACACATTTAAAATTCATCTCCCGATAACTTTCGGGATAAAATTCAACATAATAATTAATACTTTTAATTTATGTCTGAACAAACCCAATTGATCCACCCCACGGCCATCATTGACGAAGGAGCTCAAATCGGTGCCGGAACCCGTATCTGGCATTTTTGTCACCTGATGCCGGGTAGCCGGGTGGGAGAGCGCTGTATCCTGGGACAAAATGTTTTTATTGATAATAATACCTTCATCGGGAGCGGGGTGAAAATTCAGAATAATGTATCTGTCTATAATGGTGTGGTGCTGGAAGATGATGTTTTCCTGGGGCCTTCCATGGTATTCACCAACGTGAT
>DAORJS010000381.1:0-2977 GCA_035439185.1 Chitinophagaceae bacterium | reverse complement strand
TTCATGGCCTTGGCCCAGATCCGGCGGGCCACCCTTCCGATCACACTGTATTCAGGATCCATTCCGTTGCTGAAAAAGAAAGAAAGATTGGGTGCGAAATCATCAATATTCATTCCGCGGCTCAGGTAATACTCTACGTAAGTAAAGCCATTGGCCAGTGTAAAAGCCAGCTGTGTAATGGGATTGGCCCCGGCTTCCGCAATATGATACCCACTGATGGAGACCGAATAAAAATTGCGGACTTTATTTTGAATAAAATACTCCTGCACATCTCCCATCAGTTTCAGGGCAAATTCAGTGGAGAAGATACAGGTGTTTTGCGCCTGGTCTTCTTTCAGAATATCGGCCTGCACAGTTCCCCTTACCTGCTGAAGGGCTGCTTCTTTACATTGCTGATAGATGTCTGCGGGTAACACTTCATCACCACTCAAACCAAGCAGTTTTAAACCGAGTCCGTTATTACCTGCCGGCAATGAATCAGGAGAAGAGGTATTATGGTATACCGGTCTTTTCCCATCAGGAAATTTTTTAAGCATTGCCGCTTCCACCAATGCCCATTGATGATTGGCTTCGATCCATTTTTCACATTGCTGATCAATAGCTGCATTCATGAAAAAAGCAAGTAGCATCGGGGCAGGACCATTGATCGTCATTGATACCGATGTTCTCGGGTCACAGAGATCAAATCCGCTGTATAATTTCTTGGCATCATCCACCGTGGCGATACTGACTCCGCTGTTCCCTACTTTGCCAAAAATATCGGGGCGATGACCCGGATCTTCACCGTACAATGTCACACTGTCAAAGGCCGTTGACAATCTCTTGGCCGGCTGATCCATGCTTACATAATGGAAACGTTTATTGGTTCTTTCCGGGCCACCTTCTCCGGCAAACATCCGGGTAGGGTCTTCTCCTTCTCTTTTCAGCGGAAACACTCCTGCTGTAAAAGGGAAATGACCGGGCACATTCTCCTGAGCCTGCCACTGCAGCAGATCACCCCAATCGCGGTATTTAGGTAATACCACTTTGGGAATCCGGCTGCCACTGAGACTTTTGCTCGTCATCGGTTGCCTGATTACTTTATCTCTTACTGTGTATTCATAAAAATCTTTCTGGTATTCGGCGAGCTTTCCGGACCAGTTGCTGATCAGTTTCCGGCTGACCGGTGTTAATTGTTCCTGATAATAAAGGATTTTTTTATCGAGTTCTTCCAGCAATGATGCATCAGCCTTTGCTGCCTGCATGACTTCTTTCACCCCATTGAGTTTGTAAACTATTGATGCAATCGCGGCCTGGTCTTTTACCAGCTGATCATAATTCCGGTTATTTTCAGAAATTTCTGACAGATAGCGCACTCTTCCCGGGGGTATCACTGCCTGTGAGACTTTCGCCGTTTCGGCAAAATCAAATGCCCCGAAACTGATACCTGTTTTGGTATTGATTTTTTGCAGGAGGCATTCAAACAAATGATTCACGCCATCATCGTTGAATTTGCTGGCCATGGTACCGATAATGGGCAGTTCTTCGTCTTTTGCACTAAACAGCTGGTGATTTCTTTTATATTGTTTGCGTACATCAGCCAATGCATCGAGGGCACCAGCCTTATCAAATTTATTGATGCAAACCAGGTCGGCATAATCGAGCATGTTGATTTTTTCCAGCTGTGAAGCGGCCCCATATTCAGGGGTCATCACATACATGCTTACATCGCAATAATCAAGGATACTGGCATCACTTTGTCCGACCCCCGCCGATTCAAGAATCACAAAATCATAGCCGGCGGATTTACAGATATCGATCGCTTCCTGAACGGCAGCGCTCAGGGCAGTATTATCATCCCTGGTTGCCAGACTTCGCATATAGGCCCTGGGATGATTGATCGAATTCATCCGGATTCTGTCTCCCAAGAGGGCGCCACCGGTTTTCTTTTTGGAAGGATCCACCGAGATGACGGCAATGGTCTTCTCAGTAAAATTTTGCAGGAAGCGGCGAACAATTTCATCAGTTACCGATGATTTACCCGCGCCACCGGTTCCGGTGATACCCAGTACCGGTATCTGGTTATCATTTTTTGCAGGACCTTTATTGGAAGTTTTGGCTGAACTATTCTCCGCATTGGTAATCAGCCTGGCGATTTTCCGTACATCTTTTGCTTCTCCCAGTTTTAATGAAGTCGTATACACCGCTTCCCCGTTCAAGGTTATATCACATTGCCTGATCACATCTTCGATCATGCCTTCCAGTCCCATTTTGCGTCCATCATCCGGGGAATAGATCCTTGCAATTCCATATTGGTGTAATTCTTCAATTTCTTCGGGCAGGATGGTACCGCCGCCACCACCGAAAATTTTAATATGGCCGCAACCATTCTCCTCCAGCAGGTCCTTCATGTATTTAAAGAACTCCACATGTCCGCCCTGGTAGCTAGTAATGGCGATTCCCTGTACATCCTCCTCGATGGCGGTCTCCACAATATCCTTTACTGACCGGTTATGACCCAGGTGGATGATCTCGGCGCCCTTGCTTTGCATGATCCGGCGCATGATATTGATAGCCGCGTCATGTCCGTCGAAAAGACTGGCTGCCGTAACAATCCGCACTTTGTTGGTAGGAGAATAACTCATAGTTGTTGGTAAAATGCAAATTTAACCGAAAAAGCTAATGCCTGTTAGTGCTTCCAATAACCGCAATTGCAGGCTCTTACCTACATTTGCCGCATGCAGCACCTGATCGGGGAAATATCAGCATTGTATAAAAAATGGACGGGCCGGGATCCGGTATCCGTGGATGTACTGCCTCAGAGCGGAAGTGAGCGTCGTTATTTTCGTTTACATGGCGAAAAACAGACCCTGATCGGTACCTACGGTGCCAATATCAAGGAGAATGAATCCTTTATTTATTTCTCTGAAAATTTCAGCAGTAAAAAACTCGCGGTACCAGCGATTCACATCATCAGCGAGGATAAACTTTTTTATAT
>DAORJS010000380.1:0-2984 GCA_035439185.1 Chitinophagaceae bacterium | reverse complement strand
GTGATGGCAAAGGGGAAATTCAGAAAATCCCTTTTGGTATCCAGGAAGGAGTAAGAAATCCAGTAATCAAAATTCTTGAAGGTCTTTTTATCTCTCCAGAATAATTCCACTCCTTTAGCATCCCCAAATCCGGCATTGCTCACGGCAGCTTCCGTGAATCCCACCACGCCTGTCTTCACGAGGCCTTTGTATTTTTTATAGAAGGCCTCCAGCCGAAGGGATTGCTGATTCAGCACTTTCTGGTATTGAAGGATATAGTGAGTGGCTTTCATGAAATCAAGAGCATTGGGTGAAGGCAGGTATCTTCTTTCCGGATTCTGGTAAAAAACACCATAGGCAATGGAGGCCTGGCTTCCCTTTCCTAGTTTATAAGCTACAGACGCACGGGGTGCGATATTGGTTTGATCCAGCAGGGAAGAATGTTCCATTCGTAAACCGGCTTTCACGGCAATATCATTCGTAGCATAAATATCTCCTTCAGCAAAAAGGGATTTGATCTGTTCTTTTAAAGCTGAAGGATACTCATTGTTGTTATAATCTTTGTAACGGACTTTATCCTGACTGTAATTGTATTCAGCTCCAAACCGGAAGGCACTGAGTCCTTTAAGTTTTTTCTCCACTACGGTCTTGGCATTGAAATAATTTCCGCGGTTATCCAATCCGAAGTTTTTGAATTCCAGTCCGGAAAAAATTACATCGCTTTTATTATTATCCTGCAGGGAAGAGCTGATTTTATCATGGTTATTGGTATAAGAAACACCCATCATGATTTTCCATCGTTTGGGCAGGTTTTCTTTCCAGGATAAATTATGATAATGATTGGCATTGCTGATGGCAAAACGATCCAGGTAACCCACCGAATCAATACTGGGTGTTGTAAAGCCAAGTTTGTTACTGCTAAAGTATCCGTAGTATTTCAGCATTCCTGTTTTGGATGTTTTGATCCTGAAATTGGCATCGAGGTTATGATACACGGGTACTTTTGAAAAATCCTGTCTTTGTTTGATTACTGCAAAAGCAAGACTGAGATCAGTATAAGAATAGTTGATGCCCCAGGAACTGTTTTTCTTCTTGCTCAATTGCTGAAAACCTGCGCTTCCGTTGAGTACCGTGATACCTATATTGGCTGAACTTTGTTCCGGCAGGTCAATGGATTCCAGGATCAGGGCTGATGATAAAGCTTGTCCGTATAAAGCAGAGTAACCTCCGGTACTGAATACCGTTCCTTTAAATATAAAGGGAGAGAAACGGCTGAATTGCGCAATATTTGGAACAGAGCTGAAGAAAAAATTATTGACCAGGGTACCATCAATAAAGGTTTTTGTTTCTGCGGCCGTTCCTCCTCTTACAAATAAGCCTTCGCTCTCTCCTATTTGTTGGGTTCCTGGTAATGTTTTTAATGCACCGGTAATATCACCATTGGCACTGGCGGTGGTTACAATATCAATCGGATCCAACACGGCGGCTGCCCTTTTTCTGTCACTGGCTTCAAAAGAACCGGCAGACAAAACCACAGCGGTCAGTTCTGTTACTTCCTGTTTCAGGGTAATATCCAGTGTAATCGCCGCACCCTCGATACTGATGGGTTGTTCAACCGTTTTGAAACCGATATTGGACACTACAAGTACCTGCTTTCCCTTTTCTGTTGTTTTAAATGAATACCGGCCGGATGAATCAGCGGTGGCTCCATCATAACTGTCTTTGATGGCAATACTGGCACCGGGCACCGGTTTGTCCTTATTGTCTTTGATGATTCCTTTAATAGTAACCTGGGCTGACAGGTTGCTGGCTGCATTATAACTAATGAGTAGAAAGAGGATCAGACGCTTCATAACTTACATTTCGAAAACAAACATAAAGTAGTTTATGATATAAACCAAATTATTTGGACAAAAAAAATCCCGGCCAGGCCAGGATGAGTTAAACAGCTTGAGGCTGAATTACATGTAAAAACCGCCTTTTTGTTTATAATGTCTTACGCCATTACAATCTCTCTTGGAAGAAGCGCAGGAACTGAGAACAAACATAACAGTGGCGACCAGGGCCAGACTCATTAATAATTTTTTCATGATTCGTTTCAAATTGGGTACGCCGCACATTGCGGTGTACAGTACAACAAATTAATTAAGGAAGTTCCAGAGGATTGTTGGGGGTAGAGTTCAGACCATCTTTGTAGAAAACGAAAATACTACGCGCATATTGTTTCTCATAGTTTTTCCCGGAATTTTTCTTTTTGCCTATGGGAAAACTACGAATTGACCCCTGTCATTCGTATAATTACCTGTACAGTACGATAAAAAATTAACTGATGATTGATAATCCACTTGCTAGCTGATTACCCCCAGTTCCTTCCCGATTTTTGTAAATGCCGCAATGGCTTTATCCAGATGATCCTGTTCATGCGCGGCACTCAATTGCACCCGGATCCTTGCCTGTCCTTTTGCCACTACCGGGAAGAAGAATCCGATCACATAAATGCCTTCGTTCAGTAAACGGGCAGCCATATTCTGGGCCAGCACCGCATCATATAACATGATCGGCACAATCGGATGATCACCGGGTTTGATATCGAAACCGGCTTCCGTCATTTTAGTGCGGAAATATTTAGTGTTGTATTCTAATTTATCACGGAGCTCGGTGGTTTCCGTGAGCATATCCAGTACCGCTATTGATGCCCCCACAATCGAAGGAGCCAGGGTATTACTGAATAAATAAGGCCTTGATTTCTGACGTAACATCTCAATGATTTCTTTTCTTCCGGAAGTAAATCCTCCCGAAGCTCCACCCAGTGCTTTACCCAATGTACCGGTGATGATATCAATCTTACCCATCACGCCCCTGTATTCATGTGTACCCCTTCCTGTTTTGCCGAGGAAGCCGGAAGAATGACATTCATCAATCATAATACAGGCATTGTATTTTTCAGCCAGTTCCACAATTTTATCCAATTGTGCAATGGTACCATCCATACTGAATGAGCCATC
>DAORJS010000379.1:0-2987 GCA_035439185.1 Chitinophagaceae bacterium | reverse complement strand
CTTTTCCATTCTTTGTCGGATGGCTGTTTTTCCTTTGTTTGTCAGTACCAGAAAATGAAACCATCTTTTTTTAACCCTGATCTTTTTTTCTTTTACCGGGTAATCAGCTATTTTATCCTGCTGAAATGCCTGACAAGATTTTTTAAAAACGCAGGAACCACAAAGCGGAGATACCGGTTTACAGATGGTAGCGCCGAAATCCATTATCGCCTGGTTGTACTTCCCTGCCTGCTCCTGATCCAGTAATTCATTGGCCAGTTTGGTAAAATATTTTTTTCCTTCGGTACTATCGGAGGGCAGACTGATTCCAAATACCCTGGCCAGTACCCTGAACACATTACCATCCACCACGGCATGAGGCAGGTTATAGGCAAAGGAAGATATAGCGGCTGCGGTATAGGGCCCCACTCCTTTCAGGGAAAGAATGGTTTCATATTGATCGGGGAATCGCCCATCCAGTTCATTGCAGATATAACGGGCCGTGGCCAGCAGGTTCCGGCAACGGGAATAATAACCCAGTCCTTCCCAGCATTTCAACACTTTTTCATCCTTCGCCCCTGCCAGGTCCTGAATTGTGGGGAAATTCCGGATGAAATCATGATAATACTGTAATCCCTGCTCTACCCGGGTTTGTTGCAGGATGATTTCACTGAGCCAGATTTTATAGGGATCCTTCTCTCCTTTCCAGGGCATTTCCCGCCGGTTTTGGTCCTGATTCCACTTCAACAGGAGCCGGGAAAAGGACTTTGCAGGGATGGTTGAACCGCTTTTTTTCATGTTTCCGGGTACTTCAACTGATGTTTTAGGGGCCAAAAATCAGTACCATTTAAAAAAATTATACCTATTTAGTTGAATATCATATTATTTTGCTCTAAATTAGACCTTGTAAAACCACAAAAACCTGCAACATGAGAAAAGCCGACCTGGTCAATCAGATATCTGAAAAAACAGGCATCCCCAAGGTAGATGTGCTTGTTACTCTTGAGACTATGTTCAAGGAAGTAAAGGACACCCTTGCCGCTGGCGAAAATATCTATATCCGCGGCTTTGGCAGTTTTATTACGAAAAAAAGAGCGGCCAAGATCGGTCGTAATATCAAAAAGAATATTGCGGTACATATCCCCGAACATTATATACCTGCTTTCAAACCTGCCAAAGAATTTGTAGCAGAAGTTAAAAAACTGAAAGAACCGAAGCCGGATGCCGGCCCCGGTGAAGATGCAGAAGATTAAGCATTATTCCCACTCATCTATTTTCAGTTTCCTGATTCCACTTGCCGTATAATCTGTGGAGGCAGCCCTTGTAATGGTAGATTCATACCAGCTATAACTTTCTTTACCGGTATCGCCTATTAATACAAATGCCTGTGCTTTTCCATCATCATTATGCATGGTTCCGGCCAGTATAAAGCGGGTGCCATCCAGCCAAACAGCTTCTTCTATTCCTGCGGAAGGACCAAAAAAAGCAATTTGTTTCAGCTTCCCGGTTTTTAAATTGCAAAGGGTTACAGCCTGGTCCACATCTGACATGGCTACTAATTTTTTTCCTCTTCTTTCCAATGAAATTCCGGAACTGAATAAATCAAGGTACTGACTGCTGTCTGTTGTAAACACCAATGAGGGTCCAAATAGACTCAGCAATTCCTTCATATCAGCCGTATCCTGTACTTCCTTTTCTTTGAAAGAAGTCCGCTGACTAAAACGGAATGAATCGGTCTGAAATCCCTGAAAGGATTGTTTCCATTCGGCTAACTGGTTATCAATCGCTGCCCGGAAATACTGAGCGGAACTGTCGTCGGCAGCGGACTTTCCCTGAGTATCCAATACTGTCGTTTCTTTTATCACCGGCTTTTCTTCTTTGCCTTTGCAGGAAACGGCCAGATACATTGTACCGAAGAGAAATAGTGGAAGCAGAATACGCATAAGTTGGTTTTTGAAAAATGAGCGAATAACAGATCGGTTTTAGAGGAGAAAGTTAAGTAATGTTCACTGGAGAAAAAGCGGATTAGCCGGAAAATGAGTAACCGGTTGATTCCTCCTCAACCTTCTCTCACCCATGCGATTTAGTCCTACCTTTGCCGCTCAATTACCCGGAGTGAAACAACCTCAGATAATAACCATTGGTATTGCCCTGCTGCTGACAGCCGGCACTTATTTTTTTGTACGGACCACCCCTAAAAAGAAAGCCGCCCCTGTAGCGGAAACACATGGTCCCAACGACGGGCATGATCATGGCACAACCACCACGATAACAGCTGATACGATCCTGGCCATGGCCAAACAACAACTGAGCCCGGATCAGGTGGTCCGGATCACTACCCTGGAAAATTCCATTTCCCGGGGGGATGTAAAAGACCAGCAGATCCATGTGTACCATCAGCTGGCCAATTTCTGGGCAGATTCGGCCCGGATCTTCGAACCCTGGGCCTGGTACACGGCCGAAGCCGCAAGATTGGAAAATTCGGAAAAAAGCCTCACCTTTGCCGCCCGGCAATTTTTGGAGAACCTGCAGACCGACGAGGTACCGGAAAGAAGAAAGTGGAAGGCATTGCAGGCCAAGGACCTGTTCGAAAGATCTTTGCAAATCAATCCGGCCAATGATTCGGCTAAAATCGGACTCGGCGGCGCTTATTTGTTTGGCGGAATTTCTGCTACTCCGATGGAAGGCATCTTGAAAATCAAGGAAGTAGCAGATAAAGACAGTACCAATGTCTACGCCCAAATGATGCTGGGGAAGGGATCGCTGCTGTCCGGACAATATGACAAAGCGATGGACCGTTTTTTAAAAGTGGCCCGGATGGAACCTGAAAACCTGGATGCCTCCCTGTTATTAGGTGAAGTGTATGAGCGTACCGGAGATAAGGCAAAGGCGATCAGCTGGTATACTAAAAGCTTGTCTTTGACCAAACAGCCGGAAGTAGCCGAAGCGATCAGGCAAAGAATTGCGGAACTGAAAAAATAAGGTTCCTGAAGTATTGGATAGTAAAA
>DAORJS010000378.1:0-3005 GCA_035439185.1 Chitinophagaceae bacterium | reverse complement strand
CCGCCCCCTAAAGGGGGAGGGATGGGTTTTAAGTTGAAAAGGAATAGTTCTGAATTGAATAATATTTTTTGAATTACTTAACCTGACTATCTATCGGGTTAATACAAATGAAGTTCCCCTTTGGGGGACAGGGGTAAAATGGATTTATTAAGATTTATAACAGCCGGTAGTGTGGACGACGGGAAGAGTACCCTGATCGGGCGATTATTGTATGATAGCAAGAATATCCTGATTGATCAGCTCGAGGCATTGGAGAAATCAACCAAAAACAAAGCCAATGGTGAAGTGGACCTGGCCTTGCTGACGGATGGGTTAAGAGCGGAAAGAGAGCAGGGGATCACTATTGATGTGGCCTATCGTTACTTCACAACGCCGAAACGAAAATTTATTATTGCAGATGCCCCCGGTCATGTGCAATACACCCGCAATATGATCACCGGTGCGTCCAATGCCAGTCTCATCATCATCCTGATTGATGCCCGTTTAGGTGTGGTGGAACAAACCCGCCGTCATTCCATTATTGCATCATTATTGAGAATACCACATGTGGTGGTGGCCGTGAATAAAATGGATCTGGTGGGATACTCACAGGATGTATTTAATAATATCGTGATTGATTATGCAGAAGTGGCCAGGCAACTGGGATTAACAGAGGTAACTTATATCCCGATCAGTGCTTTGAATGGAGATAATATTGTAGACAAATCAACGGCCATTACCTGGTTCGAAGGAAAGCCACTGCTGGAATTTCTGGAAGAGGTGGAAATTGACAATGATATCAATCTCAATGATCCCAGGTTTCAGGTACAGTTTGTAATCCGGCCGCAAACAGAAGCACTGCATGATTACAGAGGCTATGCAGGTAAAGTGATCAGTGGAATTTATCGGAAAGGAGATAAAGTACGGATACTGCCACAGGGAATTGATGCCACAATTGCCGCAGTAGAGAAGGCCGGAAAAGAAGTGGAGGAATTATTCGCTCCGCAAAGCGGGGTGATCCGTTTAACGGAAGATATTGATATCAGCCGGGGAGATAGTATTGTAAAAACAGATAATCTTCCCGGGCAGAGCAATGAACTGGAAGTACTGCTATGCTGGCTGGATGAGAAGCCCCTGATACCGGGGAATAAATACCTGTTACAGCATAACAGCAGACTGGTAAAAGCCGTGGTCAGAAATGTGGAATATAAACTGGATGTAAACAGTCTTCAGCAACAACCGGTAGAAGGAAATGTAAAACTGAATGAAGTGGTTAAAGCGGTGATCAAAACGGCATCGCCACTGGTATATGATCCTTATACAAAACTCAGTGCTACCGGCAGTGCGATATTGATTGATGAAACAAGTAACAGTACCGTAGCCGCGGTGCTGATCAAATAATCAGGCCGTACCCCATGGAACTAACAAGTAATTCCGGATTTGTAAGCCTGGCCGGTGCCGGTCCCGGCGATGCAGAACTGATCACCGTCAAACTTCAGAAGAGACTGGCTACGGCAGAAGTGATTATATGCGACAGACTGGTCAACCCCGAAATCATTCAAACCCATGCAGCAGCTGATGTCATCCTGATACAGGCAGGCAAGCAGGGATATAATGATGCATCCTTTACGCAGGAAGCAGTAACGGACTTACTGATTCAACATGCCAAAGCCGGAAAAAAAGTGTTGCGATTGAAAGGTGGTGATGTGGCATTCTTCAGTAATGTGCTGGATGAATTGCAGGCACTGACCGCCAATCAGATTCCTTTTGAAATCATTCCCGGCATAACAGCTGCATCAGGCGCTTCTGCCTATGCAGGCATTCCTTTAACGGCAAGAGGGTATGCACAGGGAGTTCAGTTCGTAGCATACAACCCCAATCATTGTTTCAGTACTGAACAATGGAAACATATTGCCCAGAGTAATGATACCCTTGTTTTTTATATGGCATCCCGGAATATCATTGCCCTTGCAGAAATGATGCTTCGCTATTCTAAAGATCAGGCCAAACCACTGGCGGTGATTGAACAGGCAAGTACCATCCATCAGCAGGTACATATCAGTACGCTTAAGGATTGTGCTGCTGATTTTGGTGATATGAATTTCAGTTCTCCCTCTCTCGTGATTATCGGAGAGGTGGTCTCATTAAGAGACCAGTTCAACTGGTTCAGTACAACTGGTGCCGGGACTGTCTTTGCCCCATTGGCCTGATCAGGGCCGGTTTGATTGCTCCCTGAATTTTTTTGCATACTCAATAAATCCGATCGCCTGATCCAGATAGTTTTTGGCAAATAATTCAGATGGTGCTGTGTCATTCATCCGCATCACGGATTCCCTGAAACCTGCTCCTGACTGTTCCGTATAGAATCCCTGATCAGTAAAATGTATATCGAAGTCTCTTAAGATACCTGATTGCGTATTGCAATGAACGCCTTCCTGCAACAGTAAGGCTTTTGCTGTATGTACCTGGGCGGCATAGGCATGATAGATCGCATCAGCCCAGGCGGAAACATCCAGACATTCAGTGGCAGATCCTATTTTTTCTTCAGCTTCCAGGATCAGGGTGGCCACCAGGTCAATCATCACACCGGCACATTCACCCACACCGATGGCAGTGGCAAATTTTTCGGCCTGTCCCCAGTCAATAAAATCTTCAGATTCCAGGGTTTCCAGATCAGTCAGTGGCTTCAGTAATTCATAGTAATAACGATCCCCTTTTTCGCGACTATAGTTCAAAAAACTATTGGTGCCCGCATTCGACAGATAATCTTTCAATACAAGACGAAGTACTTCCGGTGCCCGCTTACCCGGTACTTTAATGATCTTTTCCGCAATCCTTCCTTCCCCGCTTCCCAATACAGCACCACCAATCAATACCTGCAAGGCTGGTAATATCTGTCCTTTAGCTTTCAGTGAACTTCCATGAAAACCGATGGCAGCCATCCCATGCTGACCACAGCTGTTCATACAACCGCTGATCTTGATGGAAATTTCTTTATTGAATAATAATTCGGGAAACTCTTCTTC
>DAORJS010000377.1:0-3016 GCA_035439185.1 Chitinophagaceae bacterium | reverse complement strand
GAAATACACCAGTCCTTGATATTCTCCATCCAGTGCCGGTAGAGATTTTTGAATTTGGCCGGATAAAATTTGATCTCATCATCCATCACTGCTGAAAGGGCCGGGCCGGATATTTTTTTCATATCCACCCACCATTGCAGGGAGAGACGGGGTTCAACCACCGCATCGGTTCTTTCAGAATAGCCCACTTCGCTGGAATATTCTTCTTTTTTGACCAGGTATCCTTTTGCTTCCAGTTCAACAGCAATTTTTTTACGGGCTTCAAAGCGATCGGTGCCCACAAAAATCTGCGCGTCGGCATTCAGGGTGCCATCTTCATTCAATATATCCACCACTTCCAGCTGGTGTTTTTGCCCGAGTTGGTAGTCGTTGGTGTCATGGGCCGGTGTTACTTTCAAAGCGCCGGTACCAAATTCCATCGTCACATATTCATCAGTAATGATAGGAATGCGGCGGTTGATCAATGGGACAAAGGCAAATTTGCCATGCAGCTGTTTGTATCGTTCATCTTCGGGGTGGACACAGATAGCAGTATCACCCATGATGGTTTCGGGACGAACGGTGGCAATGATAATTCCACCTTCCCCATTCGCATCAAAAGGAACCGGGTTACCGGCATCATCACTTAACTGGTAACGGAGGTGATAGAGTTGCTGACTGGTTTGTTTGCGGATCACTTCTTCATCACTCAGGGCTGTTTTGGCTTTTACATCCCAGTTGATCATTCTTTTTCCGCGATAGATATATCCCTTATTATAAAGATCAATGAATACACTGATGACGGATTGGTAATAATCCGGATCCATGGTAAAACTGGTTCTTTCCCAATCCAGACTACAACCCAGTTTTTTTAATTGCTGCAGGATGATACCGCCATATTTTTCTTTCCATTCCCAGGCGTATTGCAGAAATTCATCGCGGGACAAAGATGATTTGGCAATCCCTTTTTCTCTTAGCATCTGTACCACTTTGGCTTCTGTGGCAATGGAAGCATGATCAGTGCCGGGTACCCAGCAGGCGTTTTTTCCCTGCATCCGGGCCCTTCTGACGAGGATATCCTGAATCGTATTATTCAGGCAATGGCCCATGTGCAGCACCCCGGTAACATTGGGAGGCGGAATCACAATAGTATAAGGTTCCCGGTCATCGGGTTCGCTGTGAAAGTATCCTTTGCCCAGCCAGTGCTGGTACCAATGTTGCTCGGCTTGTTGGTGCTCAAAATTTTTGCTCAGTTCTTCCATGGTAAATCCTGTTGGGGGAGCCCGGCAAAGGGCTGTAAATGAGCGGCAAATGTACCCTGTTTTGGCCAGATGAGGAAACAGCCGGGTGTTCTCAGCGGGGAGGAGGCATCAGATTTTTTACTTCTTCACAGATATAAACTTCTCCGTTGTAAACCTGTTCGATTCCATGCTGAATCTCGGCTAATGAGGAAGTCTTGGTTAAATACCCACGGGCTCCCATTTCCACCATACGGGTGGCGTATTTGGGTTGGTTATTGACCGACATACCAATGATTCTGACGGATGGATTTTTCTCAACTACCTGACGAACCACTTCAAATCCATTCAGGGGTTGCATATTGATATCAACAAGGAGAATATCGGGCCGGTGTTCATTTGCACAACGAATCGCATCATGACCATTGGAGCAATCAGCCACCACTTTAAAGCGGGGATTATTTTCAAGCAGCATTCTCCAGGATTCGCGGATTAATTGGTGATCGTCAGCCAGAACAATCCTGATTTGCGGGGTGGTCATTATTTAGGGTTGCGGTTTAAAACTGTTTTCCAGGGTTATTACCTGGCAGGTTTGTTAGAAAGCAAATTCATTAAATAGTAAAAATACTGAAAATTAAAAGTAATATTACCTGCTTATTTTACCAAGCATTTTTACGGTTTTTTTCTAAGAGATTTCTCGTAGAATTACGATATGTTTTTATTCAGAAAGGTTGCTTCGCCTTTTGCCGGTATATTCGCAATTCCAAAAATTAGCCCCAGTATATAAATAATACAAGCCGGTATGAAAAGAGAATTACAATCCTGGTTCAGTCCATCCCTGCAAAAAGAAATGCCGATTGCCACGTATGGCGACTATGGTTTTGCCCTGCTGCTGGTCCCTACTGCAGCGGCCGATTACCTGGAATATGAGCGTTTTCAGCTGATGGATCACCTGGCACCCTTTATTGATGCCGGAAGAGTGAAAGTATTCTCGATAGATAGTATCAATAATGACAGCTGGATGAACAAACAACTGGACCCACGGTATCAGTCAGTCCGCCACCAGCAATGGAACAATTATATCTACAATGAAGTGGTGCCTTTTATCCGCAACAGCACCAGTCCTGAAACTCCGATCATTACCTGTGGTGCCTCTTTTGGGGCCCTGCATAGCATGAACCTTTTTCTGAAAAGACCTGATCTGATCAATGGCGTGATTGCCATGAGCGGGGTCTATGATTTGACGGAATATACCAATGGCTATTTTGATGAGGATGTTTATTTCAATAGTCCGCAACATTATATGAGCAACCTCACGGATCATGGCATTCTGGAACAGATCCGCCAGAGCCGTCATATTCATATCCTCACGGGAAGTGGTTCATACGAGGATCCGCATGCCAGCGGGCGCTTTGCCAAAATCCTTTATGATAAAGGCATCTGGTATGAACTGGATGTATGGGGAGAAGAATGGCCGCATGACTGGAATACCTGGAGGGCCATGCTACCGCATTACCTGGGTTCCAGGTTTTGATTCATTAATGAAAACTGTCTAAAAGTCGTTGACATGAGGAGATGTCATGCCGGGCTTGACCCGGCATCTATTGGAAATACGAATCGAAAGAAAGATACCGGGTCAAGCCCGGTATGACGTAAAACGACTTTTGAGATAACTTCTTGTTACAAAAAAATCTTCTTTACTATTGGGCTGTTGAGGGATTCACCCATTTGGCCAGTTGAGCAGTGAATTCCTGCCGGTCAATCATCCGGGCACCGAAGCTTTCCAGGTATTCCGTGTA
>DAORJS010000376.1:0-3017 GCA_035439185.1 Chitinophagaceae bacterium | reverse complement strand
GGAATAATTATATGTCGGCATTCGGACTTGGACATAAACTGGGTGTGGATGTGCCTTCTGAAAGAATAGGAATGATACCCACCCCGGAATTTTTTAATAAGCAGTATGGTTCCGGTAAATGGGGGTTCTGCACTTTCCGGTCGGTTAGTATCGGACAGGGGGAGGTGACAACCACGCCATTACAGGTGGCTAATGAAATGGCTTATATCGCCAATAAAGGCTGGTACTATATCCCGCATGTGGTGGACTCTATTGAGGGCGGAGATAAATTTGGTTTGCTGGAAAAGTACCGGGAAAAGAAGAGACCTATTGATCTGGCCGACAGTATTTTTGAAGCCGTGCATGATGGGATGCAGGGAGTAATGGTAAGTGGTACCGGAAGAGGATCAAAAGTGGAGGGGATTAATATTTGTGGTAAAACAGGTACGGTAGAGAACTATTATCGAGGGGTAAAACAACCCAACCACTCTTTCTTTGCCGCCTTTGCACCCCGCGAGAATCCGAAAATCGCCATCATGTGTGTGGTGGAAAATTCTGGTCGTTATGGTGGTACTTATGCGGCACCGATTGTGAGTCTGATGATCCAGCAGTATATCAATGATTCCATTGATAACAAATGGAAGCCCCGGATGGAAAATATCATCAAGACCAACCTGATTCCGAAAATGATGCTGGATAAAATGCGGCAGCAGGATTCGATCCGCAAAGCCAAAGAAGAAGAGAAAAGCTTGAAAAATGAATTAAAGAATATCAGCGATACCTTACAAACTGAAGATAATCTCACGGAAGCTGAAGCAAGGGTGTCTATAAAAAAGGATGGAAAACCGGTAAAGGATACCAGCAAACAAAAGCCATCTCCTAAGGATATGATCCTCCCCGATACTTCCAAAAAGAAAATGGCCATGGGCAGGGATACCGCTAAAAATGATATCAATCAATGAACCAGCGGAATCCGGCCATATCAAAGGGAATAGACTGGAGCCTGATTGGTATTTACGTCCTGCTGGTGGCAATAGGTCTTACCGCCATCTTTGCTGCCACTTATAAAGAAGGAGATCCGGTACTGCAGAGTTTCCTGCGATTCAAAACGGATTACAGCAAACAGTTTTTCTTTTTCCTGATCGGTGGAGGGATCGCCCTTTTTATATTGCTCACCGATTCCAAATTCTTTGCAGCCACGGCCAACCTGGGTTATGTATTCGGCATTTTCACCCTGATGCTTGTTTTCCCATTCCATTCCAATATAAAAGGAACGCAATCAATCATCAAACTCGGGGCTTTCAATTTCCAGCCGGCTGAATTCTGTAAAATATTTGTGGCCCTGGCACTCGCCAAATATCTCTCCCGACCAGAGACGGATTTCACGAAAACAAAATCACAGTTCCTTGCAGCCGCCATTGCCTTGTTTCCGGCAGCCATTACGATTTTACAAAGTGAAACCGGACTGGCCCTGGTGTACTTTTCTTTCTTTATTGTGATGTACCGGGAAGGGCTTCCCTCCATCATCCTGTTGATCGGTTTTGCCGTAGCCGCATTAATCGTTGCAACCATTGTGATCGAACCCAATATTCTGGCATTGGTGCTCACTGGTATTGCAGCCCTGGTCATTTATGCTTTAAAAAGACAGATCAAAAGAAACCGCGGGCTTTTATTCATGATCCTCCTGCTTTGGGCAGTTTGCGTGGGGGTGCAGCGTTTTGCTGTTCCCTATATCTTTAAAAATGTGTTGCAAAAACATCAGGTTGAAAGAATCTATGACCTATTTGGAAAGGATAATCCTTATGAACAGGGTAAAGAGGGATTGAATGCACAGGATCTCAAGAAGAAAAAAGAAAGCGGTACCAGTTATAATGTCCGCCAATCCAAAATAGCTATTGGCAGTGGCCGCTTTTTCGGCAAAGGCCTGCTGAATGCCACCCAAACCCGCTATGATTTTGTACCTGAACAACGTACCGATTTTATCTTCTGTACCGTCGGGGAAGGGTTTGGATTTACAGGTAGTATGGTATTACTGGGTTTGTACCTGATCCTTTTGTTCCGGATTGTTACTATTGCCGAAAGACAAAGGAGCACTTTCAGCCGCTGTTATGCCTATGGAGTGGCTGCAGTATTTTTCTTCCATATTGCTATCAATATTGCGATGACGATCGGACTGGCCCCTGTTATTGGTATTCCTTTGCCTTTTATTTCCTATGGGGGAACTTCCCTGCTTACGTTTACCATCATGCTCTTTATCCTGATTCGTCTGGATGCCGACCGGCAAATGGTTTTACGCTGATGAAAGGATTCGTCAACCAGCTTTATTTTATTTTTCATCCTGTTCTTGTCATCTTTGACCTTTAATATTCGTATGAAAATTATTCCACTATCAGAAGGCACATTCACCATTGATCAAACCAAGAAGTTTATCCCTTTTGATGATTCATCAGAGGATTTAAAAACAAGGCCTGCCGGCAGTCTGCTGGTAGAGATTCAGCCTTTTGTAGTGATCACCGGTAAGGATATTCTCTTGCTGGATATGGGTCTAGGTTTTGAAATCAATGGCACCCTTCAGTTACACAGAAACCTGATGGATGCCGGTATCAATCCTGCAGAAGTGACAAAAGTGTTGCTTACTCATTTGCATAAAGACCATGCCGGTGCGGCCGGTATTGAAAGAGCTGGATTGGGAGAAAGACTCTCACTTCCCAATGCCCGTTATTATGTACAGCGCAAAGAACTGGCCTATGCTTTTGAGAAAGGGTTTCCCTCTTATATTACAGAAGAACTGGAATGTCTGCGCAATAATAACCAGGTGGAGTTACTGGATGGCCCGGGAATGATTGACGACTATATTGAATATGCCGTTTCCGGAGCGCATGCACCCCATCACCAGGTTTTCTGGATCAGGGAAGAAGGCAAGACTATCTTTTTTGGTGGTGATGAAGCCCCGCAACTGCAGCAAATGAAACACCGCTTTGCCGCCAAATACGATTATGACGGAAAGAAAGCGATGGAACTAAGGCAGCAATGGTGGC
>DAORJS010000375.1:0-3026 GCA_035439185.1 Chitinophagaceae bacterium | reverse complement strand
TCGCCTAATATAAATCATCCAGCCTCATTTTCAGATACTTCACCACACTCCGGTGCGTACTAAAGAGCGTAATGCCGATTCCTAAAACGATCAGGATCAGGAAAAGCAGGAATAAAAGACCGGTATCATGAATGGTCTTGAGCCAGCTCACTGACCCTTCCAGGATTACGATAATAATATATAAGATAGAGGAAGCGATGATTCCGCTGATCGCACCATTAATAATCGCCCTGATATTCAGGGGGCGGGCAATAAAGCCGCGGGTGGCACCCACCATCTGCATGGTCTTGATGAGAAAACGGTTACTGAACATGGCCAGCCGGATGGTATTATCGATCAGGAAGATCACCACCAGGGAAATGATAATCACAATGGCCAGCAGGATAGCGCTCACAATCCGGATATTCTTATTCAATTTACCAATCAGGGCTTCGGGATACTTTACATCACTGACATAGGTCTGGGCTTCCAGGTCTTTTTTGATATTGGATAAAGTATCCAGGTTGACATATTGTTTTTTGATCCGGAAATAAATGGCATTCGGAAGAGGATTCTCGGTCAGCACCTTGCTCCAGTCCTCACTTTCTTCCTGCATATATTGTTTCTTGCCCTGTTCCTTGGAGACATATTGAATGGACTTCACATAAGGTTTGGCCGTGATATAATTCATCAGCGCCACACTGTCCTTGGGATTCAGATCCCCGCGCAGATAGGCCCTGACTTCTACGTTCTCCTTGAAATAATCCCCCAGCTTATTGGCATTGATCACCAGCCAGCCAATGATACCCAATAAAAAAAGTACCAGGGTGACCCCGAGGATGGACATAAAATAAGAAGGCTTACCTTTTTTGATCGAAGCTTTACCGGATTGGGACATTTGATCCAATTTTCGGGTTAGTGGATAGTAAAGCCGCGGTAATACGCCATTTCCGTCATTTTCAGGCGCTTGCTTACTGCGGGACTAATCGCAAAAATAGCCATTTAAAGGCTACATTCAGTATTTTTGCCGCCCCAAAGCATCGCTTCGGGTTCATTTAAACGAATGCTTCGCCGTCCTATTGCCAGAACAGGCAGCAGCTTTTTGTTAAAGCTTTAATAGCAGCTTTTCATTATTTCAAAACCAAAAGGAAGAATCAGTACGATGGAATATAATTTCAGGGACATAGAAAAGAAGTGGCAGGAATGGTGGAAGGCAAACAAAGTGTACCAGGTTTCTAATGATTCCGGGAAACCCAAACATTATGTACTGGATATGTTTCCTTACCCAAGTGGTGCAGGCCTGCATGTGGGACATCCGCTTGGCTATATTGCCAGTGATATTTACAGCCGTTACAAAAGACTAAAGGGATTCAATGTACTGCATCCGATGGGGTATGATGCATTTGGATTACCTGCGGAACAATATGCCATTGAACATGGTATACATCCGGCCGTATCCACAGCAGCTAATATCAATAATTTCCGCAATCAGCTGGATAAAATCGGATTCTGCTATGACTGGGAGCGGGAAGTGAATACCTCACAGCCGGATTATTATAAATGGACCCAGTGGCTCTTCCTGAAATTATACAATAGTTATTTCTGTAACAGGCAGCAGAAAGCGAGGCCAATAAGTGAACTGGTCGCCAAATACGAAACAGCAGGCTGCAAACATTTTACAGCAAACCAATGGCAGCAATTCAGTGTGGCGGAAAAAGAAGAATGGCTGATGAAAAGGCGACTGGCTTATAGTGCTTACGGAGAAGTAAACTGGTGTGAGGCATTGGGTACCGTACTCGCCAATGATGAAGTGGTGAATGGCGTAAGTGAACGTGGTGGTCATCCGGTGGAGAAAAGAAGGATGCGCCAATGGTACCTGCGGATCACAGCCTATGCCGACCGTTTGTCACAGGGATTATCCACCGTGGATTTCAGTGATGCCATGAAGGAAATGCAAACCAACTGGATTGGTAAATCCAGTGGGGCTGAAATTGATTTCAAAATAAAATCCGAAAAAGGAACGGTTGATACGCTCCGGGTGTACACTACCCGTCCCGATACCATTTTTGGGGTGGACTTCATGGTCGTGGCCCCCGAACTGGATCTGATCAGTGAAATTAAAAGTAAAGAACAGGCAACCGCTGTTGATGAATACCTGGCCTATGTAAAAAGCCGGAGTGAAAGGGAAAGAATGGCGGAGAAAAAAATAACCGGTGTATTCACCGGAGCCTATGCCATCAATCCTTTTGACGGAAGGGAGATACCGGTCTGGACATCCGAATATGTGCTGGCCGGATATGGTACTGGTGCCATCATGGCTGTTCCCTGTGGTGATGAACGGGATCATAAATTTGCCCGCCATTTTAATATTCCAATCACCAATATTATCGGGTCACATTATAACGGGGAAGAAGCCAATCCAACCAAGGAAGCTATCCTGGAAAATTCAGGCTTTCTCAATGGCATGCTGATGAAAGACGCTATTGAAGTGGCCATTGAAAAAATTGAAGCAGCCGGTATTGGTAAAAGAAAAATCAATTATAAAATGCGGGATGCCGGATTCAGCCGGCAGCGTTACTGGGGCGAGCCCTTCCCCATTACCTGGAAGAATAGCGTACCTGTGGCCATGAATGAAAATGACCTGCCACTTTTGTTGCCCCATATGGAAGAAGTAAAACCGGGCAAGGGTGGGGAAGGTCCTTTATTGAACTTAACTGAATGGGTGAATACCCCGGAAGGCCAGCGGGAGACGAGCACCATGCCCGGATATGCCGGCAGCAGCTGGTATTTTCTGCGGTACATGGATCCGAAAAATGAAAAGGAATTCTGCAGCCGTCCGGCCAGTGATTACTGGGGTCAGGTGGATTTATATATCGGTGGTACCGAACATGCCGTGGGGCATTTATTATACAGCCGGATGTGGACCAAGGTACTCTATGACCTGGGGCTGATCGGATTTGATGAGCCCTTTAAAAGATTGCTGAATCAGGGAATGATACAGGGTTCTTCCCGTTTTGTTTACCGGATACATGGCACGAATCAGTTTG
>DAORJS010000374.1:0-3032 GCA_035439185.1 Chitinophagaceae bacterium | reverse complement strand
TTCTAATCAGAAATAGTGGGTTTCGAAGTCGCTGCTACCTGTAATAATCTGATTTACAGGCAATTTAAGTCTGTCGAGGGCATAAAATTACAGCATAATGACTAATATGGGTTGATTTGTTTTAAGAAGCCCTTGCTGATTTTCGTCAAGGTGAAACAGGCTTACATTTTTAAATCCGGTTTAATGTTCCTTACTCCGGTATTGGCACCCCCATTTAATGTAAGATCCACCGGTTTATTATGTTGCCAGGCACCACGTGTAAAGTCTGGAATATCAATGGTTCTGGATTTTTTAGCTACAGAGCGCTGGCTCAAAGGGAATACTGAGCTCCAGGCGGCTGCATCATAGACATCCTGGTCAAGGGGCAATCCGTTTCTCAGGCAGTCAATCAATCGCCAGTCCATTATAAAATCCATACCACCATGTCCGCCTACTTCTTTGGCAATGGATCCGATATGATTTACAATCGGGGGGGCATATTTTTCTTCTAGTTGTTTGAGTTCTTCGGGTTTCAGCCAGCTATGACCCAACGCCACTTTTTGAGGGCCGGGCCATTTTTGGGCCACTCCCTTGGTGCCGCTCACCAGGTGGATGCGGGAATAAGGACGAATGGTGGATACATCATGCTGAACCATGATGGTCTTGCCCATGTTGCTGCGGATAAGCGTGGTGTTCATATTACCACGGTAAGGCTGATCAACATATTCCCGGAAGAATTCATCTTTTGTGGCCAGTTCTTTGGCCAGGTTATTCATGGTAAAGTCGTTGGTGCTCATACTCACCAAATGATCAAATTTGTCGCCACGGTTAATATTCATGCACTGGGCAACCGGTCCAAGACCATGTGTAGGATAAAGGTTACCGTTCTGCCCGATATTTTCTTTCAGCCGCCACATATCGGCATAGGCTTTTTTATTAAAGAGCCAGTCCTTGGTGAGATCATGGATATAAGCGCCTTCGGCATGTACAATTTCTCCCAGCATGCCCTGCCGGGCCATATTCAAAGTGAGTAATTCAAAGAAATCGTAACAGCAATTCTCCAGCATCATACAATGCTGTTTTGTTTTTTCAGATGTTTCCACCAGTTCCCAGAGTTCATCTATTGTTTTTCCAGCAGGTACTTCGGTAGCGGCATGTTTCCCGTTTCGCATCGCAGCCAGACAAACAGGAGTATGCAAGCTCCAGGGAGTAGGCGTATATACCAGGTCCACATCATTGCTTTCACAAAGGGCCTTCCATCCTTCATTTCCCGAAAATTCTTTGGCCTTTGGTCTTTTCATTTTCAACAGGGTCTGCTGGGCTGCAGCTACCCGATCGGGATATTTATCACAGAGTGCTGTTATTTCCAGTCCGTCAATATAACTGAGTCTTTCCACTGCATCAGATCCCCGCATACCTAAACCGACAACGCCCACCCTGACCGTGTTTAATTTAGGTGCCGCATATCCGCACATATTAAAACGCTGACCTGATTTTTCCCGCTGAATGGATTGTTCCATTTGTTCATCAGTAGTACCCCAGGCATGGGCACCGGTAGCCATAGCTGCCCCGCCAACTGCCAGGCGGCGGAGGAACTTTCTTCTGTTATTATCCATACGGTTGTTTTAGTCCTGCAATATCACTATTAATCGTTCAGGAAGAACGGGGAAAGAAAAATTCAATCAATCGTTTGATGAATGGTTATTCATCCAGTAAGTCAGGGCGACGGCTTTGGGTACGTTCAATAGATTGTTCATGCCGCCATTCATCAATTTTTTTATGATCACCACTCATGAGAATATCAGGAACCTTCCAGCCCCGGAAATCCACCGGGCGGGTATACACCGGAGGAGCCAACAGATTATCCTGAAAAGAATCCGTCAGTGCGGAGGTTTCATCATTTAATACACCCGGCAGTAAACGCCCGATCGCATCGGTGAGGATAGCCGCAGGCATTTCTCCACCACTGAGTACATAATCACCTACGGAAATTTCTTTGGTCACAAAATGCTGACGGATCCTGTCATCTATTCCTTTGTAATGTCCGCAGATCATGAGGAGTCTTTTTTTCAGGGAGAGACTATTGACGGTTTTTTGTTCTAATCTTTCTCCATCCGGAGTCAGGTAAATAATTTCATCAAAAGGACTCTCTGCAGATAATTCCTCAATGGCTTTTGCCAAAGGTTCACACATCATCACCATCCCGGCACCACCACCATACTGGTAATCATCTACCTGTCCGTACTCATTAACGGCCCATTTTCGTAAGTGATGTACCCGGATGGTCAGCAGCCCTTTTTCCTGTGCCCTTTTCATCATGCTGTGCTGAAGCGGACTTTCCAGTAATTCGGGCAAAACGGATATGATATCAATCTGCATCCGGCAAACCTACTTAAAATTCAGAAGAAAGGGGGCTGGATCAGTTGCCATTGGCCAATACCGTGGCATTGGACTCATTTACATTTTTATCCTTGGCGATTACCTGGATCTTATATTCGATTCCCGCACTGGCAGTAATGGATTGATTAAAAGTAGTGGAAGCAGATGCAGGGTAGAGGTGGACATCCATCAATAAGGTACCGGTAAGGTTATTGCTCACATGGATATGCACTTCGGCGATATACTGGTTGTCTGTGATGGTTCCGGAAATGGGTATCGACTGGCCTGCCGTAAAAACCTGTCCGTTGAAAGGGGTATTAATCGTGATCACCGGTTTGACCAGATCACCAGGCTGATCACTTTTTTTTGAACAGGCGGCAAGGGTCAGTAAAAAACAAAACAGACCGGCAATTTTCATCCTGTAAAATTAATCATTCGGAGGGGAATAAGTAACCCCCGGGGAACCGGGGGTTGTACAGAAACAAAAACCAACAATAACCCTTTCGGGCTTATTTGTGCATATTTACCTGGTAAAATTAATGTCGGAAATATGCGATTAAATTGATATTCATCAGTTCTGTCACTGAGAGAGATCAGGGATGACAATCAATTGATCCTCCCGGTGAATGGGGTAATTCCGGACTGAGATAAGGGATACCCAGGTTCAGACCGCG
>DAORJS010000373.1:0-3035 GCA_035439185.1 Chitinophagaceae bacterium | reverse complement strand
GTATTACTGGTCACCAGCAGGTTGCAGAGTTTGAACAAGGCCCTGGCACCTACATTGGCATCCCAGTCTGTATCTCCACCCAGACCTACTTCACTGAGGTCAAAGCCGATGATCTGACGGCCGCTGGATAATACTTTATGGAAAATATGAAAGACCTGTTCCAGCTCGTATCCTCCGGGAACCGGTGTACCGGTAAAGGGACAAAGTTTGCGGTCGAGTCCGTCAATATCAAAACTGATATATACTTTCTGAGGAAGTTTTTCTACGATATCATCCACCACCTGCCCCCAGCTTTGTCCTTCAAACATCCGGCGACGGATATCTTTATCAAAATAAGTGATCACCCGGTAATTGCTGCTGCGGATATATTCCCACTCACTCTGGCTGTAATCGCGGATACCGACCTGGATCAGTCTTTCCAGTTCAGGAATTTCCTTGAGTACATTGTACATGATACTGGCATGGGAATAAACAAAACCTTCATAAGTATCACGGAGATCGCAATGGGCATCGATCTGTATAATGCCGAAGCTGCCATGCTTTTCTGCAATCGCTTTCAGGAAACCCAATGGAGTACTGTGATCACCACCGAGTAAACCCACCAGCTTGCCTTTTTCCAGCAGGGCCCTGGTTTGCTCATAGATCCAGTTATTCAGATAAAGACTTCCCTCATTCACTTCCTTGAGGGTCTTGGTCATGAAATGATTGGCCTGTACATCTTCACCGCGGGAGATATAATCAATGTATAATTCAGCTTCTTTGCGCAGGTAATCACTTTTCATCAGGATCTTCTTGTCCGGATGCCGGAGAAAGAATCCCTGTTTCCAGGCTTCAGGCATTTCTGAATCGAAGAGATCTACCTGCAGACTGGCTTTGAAAATAGCTTCCGGGGCCCGGGCAGTGCCGGCCGTATTACTCACCGTTACTTCCCAGGGAACGGGCAAAATAACCAGGCGGGAATTATCTTCCGAGGTGGGGAGTCCGAATATATTGTTTTCAGGGTTACTGACACTATTCGGGTCATAATTCGACAAGTCGACCATAAGGCTGCTGATTGAAAAGCCGTGCAAATTACAGGCCTTTCAGATAGTGACAAAATTAATGGCTCCAAATGTGGAAAAGGGTTGCAGCTGGGCGGATAAGAGGCCAAAAAAAGCACCAATAAGGTGCTTTTTCAATTTGTTTGCGATAAGTATCTGTTACTTCCTGCTCAGGCTTTTCAGGTGGCTGATATGTGAAGCCACGGCCAGTCTCATCCTGGGATACTCAATATAGGGTATTCCAAAATCATTACAGGCTTTGCGGATAATTTTGCTGATAGCAGGGTAGTGTACATGTGAAATCCGGGGAAACAGATGGTGTTCGATCTGAAAATTCAAACCACCCACCCACCAGGAAATAAAGCGGTTACGGGTAGCGAAATTGGCAGTTGTTTTTAACTGATGGATGGCCCACTCATCTTCAATTTTATTGGTAGCGATGTTGGCAACCGGGAATTCAGTGTCTTCAACAGTATGTGCCAGCTGGAAAACAATACTCAGTACAAAACCTGCAAACAGGGCAAAGGGCAGGAAGCCAATCAGCCATGCCTGAAAGCCCAGCATATAAATGGGCAGGGCAATAAACATAAACGCATGCAGGATTTTGAAACCCCAGAATGAGAGATGATCACCAAGGCTCATTTTGCCGATAGGAGTTGGGCCTACTCTTTTGGTAAAATATTTTTTATAATCGGTTACCAGTACCCACCAGAGATAAAGCAGGGAATAAGCCGCCCAGAAATACCAGTGCTGGTAACGATGAATCTTGTAAAATTTTTGTTGGTCACAAAGACGCAGGAAGGGTCTTGCTTCGATATCATCATCCACGCCCTGCACATTGGTATAAGTGTGGTGAACGATATTGTGCTTGGTCTTCCACATAAAATTATTGGCACCCAGAAAATTCAGGGAGAGGCCAGCCAGCTGGTTCACCCATTTCTTTTTACTGAAGCTGCCGTGCATACCATCATGCATTACATTAAAGCCAATTGCAGCCGTGAGTCCGCCGAGTACAATACACTCGGTAATGGCCAGCCAGGTAACCGGTGTAAAAAATACCAGATGCGTATACAGCGCCAGGTACGTGGTTACCAGAAAGATAGCTTTCAGGTATAATTTGTAATTGCCGGTAGAAGCGGTTCCGGTCTGTTTGAAGTACTCGTTGATTCGACGTTTCAGTTCGGCGTGAAATGAGGCAGAACCGTTTGAAAACTTGGGAATTGTCATGCTGTTCAATTGGATATGCAAAGGTAGTTCATATTGCTGTAAAACAACTAAAATCGGACTGATTGTGCAAACCTTTGTTTTGTTAAATAAATCGGGGTGAAAACTGGCACAAAATCAGGGATAATGTGATGAAATAAGATGATTCTGATCAGGAACAACGTTTTAAGTCGTGGAGTCCCTAACGGCCGTTATTGTAATAAAGGTTTTGTCAATAAGCTATCCGGCATTTTTTTTCATGTAGAGTGAGAAATTTCCTGAAGTATGTTTCAAAGTTGTCCTGTGAAGGGATAAATTAAAGTTCAGGCCCCACATACATATGTTTTAAATCAATGATAAGTCAGGGATTGAAGGTTCTGTATTCTGTTTTCACAGATCAGCAGACCTGAAATATTGGCTTCAGATTTCAGTTTCGTTTGATCAGGGTGGAATGGAGCTGTTTAACCAGCCATTGTTCATTTATTTTAGAGAGTATAGCCGTTTCCAGCCATTCAATCCTTGTTTCTTTGCCATCTTTCGTTACGATTGAGTTGAGCCGGTAAGTAACCCAGGCAATATTTTTATCTGTTTCTGTATGCAGGAATTCGAAATGGTTGCTGCGTTTATAGTCGGGAGACTGGTTCATCGTAATGGCCTTATTGATCAAAGTATCGATGGTCCAGATCTGACCGTATTCAAATAGCCTGATATCCGGACTGCAATAGTTTTTAAGGGCAACTGAATCGCGGTCAGATAATGCCTCAAACATTTTGGTAACACTTTGCTGAACCA
>DAORJS010000372.1:0-3058 GCA_035439185.1 Chitinophagaceae bacterium | reverse complement strand
TTTTAAAATAAATAGAAAAATAACCGATCAACATTCGGGGAGGCTCAGGGGAACATTCACGGCCAGTCCGCCATCTGCCGTTTCCTTGTACTTATGGCTCATGTCCAGGGCTGTATCCCACATAGTTTTAATCACTGCATCCAGGGAAACTTTGGCATAATCCGGTGCACTTTGTCTGGCCAGCTGGGAGGCCGTGATCGCCTTGATGGCACCCATGGTATTTCTTTCGATACAAGGCACTTGCACCAGCCCCCCAATCGGGTCACAGGTCAGTCCCAGGTGATGTTCCATCGCAATTTCTGCAGCCATCAGTACCTGGCGCTGGGTACCTCCCATCACTTCTGTTAATCCCGCGGCGGCCATCGCTGAGGATACACCGATTTCGGCCTGGCATCCACCCATGGCAGCTGAAAGGGTGGCTCCTTTTTTGAAAATGCTACCGACCTCGGCGGCAGTCAGCAGGAACTGGATGATCTTTTCATCTTTATTACCATCGCAAAAAGCGATATAGTACTGTAAGACGGCCGGTATTACTCCGGCAGCTCCATTGGTAGGAGCAGTTACCACCCGGCCAAATGAAGCATTCTCCTCATTCACAGCTAACGCAAAACAACTGACCCAATCGAGAGTATAAGTAAAATCATTTCCACCTTTCCGGATCGCATCCAGCCAGCTTTCATAATTGGTATAGGGCTGGCCTTTTAATAAGCGCTTATTCAGTTCCGCACTCCTTCTTTTAACTTCTAATCCACCCGGTAACATACCTGGAGTATGGCAACCTCTGTAAATGCAATCCCTCATCACCTGCCAGATCTGAAGCACACCCCTTCTTGTATCTGCTTCCGGCCGCCAGGCCTGCTCATTTTCCATTACTATTTCATGAACAGACATCCCTGTTTTTATGCACCAGTGTAACAGGTCATCCGCCGTATTTACAGGGAAGGCCAGGTGGATGGAATCTTTTTCGCTACCGCTATCCCCTTCTTTAATCACAAAACCGCCACCTATCGAATACCATGTTTCAGCGATGGATTGGCCATCATTCATATCGGCCAGAAAGCTGACTGCATTGGGGTGAAAAGGAAGTGATTCGGTCATCAGGAATTCGATATCTGCAGCCGGGTCAAAATCCACTTCATGGGTACCCATCAGCATTATTTTTTTCCTGGCTGCTATATCCCTGATCTTGGTATCAATCTGGTCAACAGCAAAACTGACGGGGTCGTCACCGGCCAGTCCGAGTTGAACTGCAATATCCGTTCCATGTCCTTTTCCGGTTTTGGCCAGTGATCCGTATAAAAGAACCCTTACCCCTTTCACTGCCGCTAATAAATGGCGTTCCTGCAACATACTTACAAATCGCTGGGCAGCCCGCCAGGGACCCAGGGTATGAGAACTGGAAGGTCCCACCCCTATTTTAAAAATATCGAATACAGATATGGCTTCGTGAGACAAACGGAATAATTTATACTCAAAAATAGTTATCGGTTGCGGAATTACCGGAAAAGAAAAGCCCCGCATGTAGCGGGGCTTCGCAGCAGGTAGTATTGGTTCTGATAAAACTATTGTACATCTACAAGTTCCACATCAAAATATAAAATGGAATTGGCCTTAATGGAACCGTTATCCCGGCATCCATAAGCAAGTGATGATGGGATAATCAGCCGGATCACACCCCCTTTCTGGAGCAGGGATAAACCGATCTGCCAGCCCAGGATCACACCTCCCAGGTTAAAACTGATCGGGGTGGTAGTGGCAGAATCAAATACAGTTCCGTCTAACAGTTTACCTGTATATCTGACATATAACAGCGAACTGTATGTGGGGGCCGGACCACTTCCCTGGTTTAGTATCTGGTAATACATCCCGGAACTGTGACGGGTAGGCGTCATACCGATGGATGAAGCATAGGCCAGCATTTGAGCATCTTCACTTTCGACGGTCTTGGCCTTGCAACTGGTATTTTTCACACAGCCGGACAATGCAACGGCAACACTAATAACAGTAAAAAAAGACAGGATTCTCCTCATAAATAAATATTCCGTTTAGCAATAGACCCAAAAAGGGCCGGTTTAGCTGCAAAGATGCGGGAAATCAGTTGGATTTATTTTTCCGGAACAACAATTCCCGGTAGCGTTGTTCATTCATTTCCCATTGGTGACGGGATGAAAAAACCACGATGAACACGACCATCCCAATAATGGCCAGAATGACCACAAATAGCAACTGAGTATTGACCTTGAGGGCTACGGCTGCCCCTTTGAACCAGCCTGCATATACATTCACGAGGATGGCCATGGCCATTACCACGCCCAGGGGCAGGCCGGCGGCCAGTTTCCAGATCAGACTTTTCTTTCTTTTTCTGTTTTCTTCCCAATATTGCAGGAAGCTGTTTTCTTCATCAGTCAGTATCATCACACAAAGTTAAAACAGATTCAGCTCCCGGTACTTGCATCAGCCGGTCAAAATAGTTATCTTGTCCGTCTAATATCACAATACCTTGAAACTGGCTCCCCTTCTCGCCGAATTTTTATACACTCATCGCAAGCTGGATCTGCCCGGAATTGGCAGTTTTTTGCTGGATGAAAATGTTCATCCTGATCTTGAGCAAATCAAAGCGGGTAAAGAATCCATCAGTGAAGGCATCAGCTTTCAGGCCAATCCCGGAATCAGGGAGGCCCCGGAACTGATTGAATTTATATCTGCCGCTACAGGAAAAATCAAGGCCCTGGCTGCCGCTGATCTGGATTCAAACCTCGAATCAGCCCGGCAGTTCCTGAATATCGGGAAACCTTTTTTGTTTGATGGCATCGGCAGTCTAAGCAAGTTGCAGAATGGACAGTATGATTTTAAACCTGGTGCTCCGGCAATTGAAAAAGCCAACCCCAGGGCAAGGGCTGAACAAACCGAACAGGAAAGCCATCATGCTGCGGCTGAAGGATTCAAGAACATCTTTTATGCCCCCAAGGTAAAAACCAATTATCGCAAAATCATTTTTGTGTTCCTCCTGCTGGCTGGTGTGGGTCTGGCCATCTGGGGCGGATATAAAATGTATAAA
>DAORJS010000371.1:0-3072 GCA_035439185.1 Chitinophagaceae bacterium | reverse complement strand
TCAGTCTTGTTTTGATACTGTTGTTTTTTTCGAGTATGGCATTCTGATCCTGCAGTTCTTTTGTTTTATCAACAACGAGTTGCTCCAGTTTTTTCTGTCTTTGTTTCAGCTGCCGGGTTCTGAAACGGAAATAAAGCACCAGTATTCCCCAGGCAGCACCTAATAATAACAGATAAAACCACCAGCTTCTTGTCCAGGGGGTACTGATGCTGAAACGGATTTCCTTGTAGGAGAAATTATTAGTGCCGAAGCCATTGGTTTTCCTGATTGTGAGCAGGTAGGTACCGGGGTCAAGATTGTTGAACCTGATTTGTGCCCCGTTGCTCATATCAACGACGGACCAGTTACTGTCTTTATTGACACGGTATTCGAGATAAATATTTTCCCGGTTGCACCAGGAAGAAAACCCAAGTTTAACAGTCAGTTCTCCGGCATTAAAGGGGATGTCTAACTTTCCCAGTGAATCAGGACTGATTTTCATTTTTCCTGCCAGCACTTCATCAATATAAATTTCACCTTCCGGCAAAACCGGGTGATCTGTTTCTGGTTGTACCCACAACAATCCGTCCATGGTAGGAAAGGAAAGCGTGCCGCTTTGCATGGTCAGCACACAGGGGGCGCAACCGCCATTCATTTCGGTGATTTCCATCCCATCATTTCTGCCATAATAATGATAATACACTTTATTATGATCATTTTCCCAGGCATGCAACAGATCTTTCAGGCTGGCTTTAAACAATCCCCGGTTGGTACTGATCCAGCAATATCCCTGTTTATCTGCTGTAAAGCAGTGGGCATAAAGCAGGAATTTATTTTTATCAACCGGCATTTGTTTCAGCTTTCCGTTTTTCCAGATATACCATCCCTTGCCATAGCTGCCAATAAAAATATAGTTACCATACTTCCAGAAATTCCGGAAACAGGAGCCATCTGCTTTCAGTAATGTATCCGTTTTTTTATTGGTAAGCCGGTAGAGGATCACGCCATCACAGGAAGCCACCCCTATCTGATCAGGAGCAAATAAAGTCATGGCATAAGGAGCGTTCAGATTGCTGGGTACAGCCTTAGTCTGATAAAGTAAAAAAAGACTATCGCCCTGCAAATACCCAAGACCTTTTGAATTGGCAATATAAATCCGGTTGCCTTCCTGATAGAAGCCAAAATTTGAGAATACCTGAATTTTCTCATAAACTTTTGTCTTCCTTGTCCTGTAATGATAGCAATGGAGAACACTTTTAGCCACTGTTTTTTCATACTGTGCAAACCAGAGCAGGGAATCACCGGATTTGTAAATGGAATATTCAAATTTCCCGTTGATCGGGACTGGTTCGTTTTTGCTGGTATAAGGCCCGATAATATGTGCCTCATTGGTGAGCACATTACCGCTTGATAATTCAATTTGTGAATAATAGGCATTTCTCTCGCGGATATCCGCCCCCTTGTTTTTTAACAGGGTTAGTTTGTTTTTGCGGATCACAATGATACCCTTGGAATCTGTTCCGATAAACAGGGTCTTGTATTTTTCGCTGTATTGCGCAAAGCGGATATAGGAAAAGGTAGGCACAGCATCGCAAATCAGTCTGGCTTCAATACGGTTATTCCTGTAATCGAGTAACCAGGCGTTGTTGCCTGCAAAAAGAATGGGCCGTTCCATGCCATTTTCCCAATACAACAGAAAATTCGGTGATTGAAAGGGGATGGTTTCACCTGTTACAGAGACCCATTCTAAGGGACTATATTTCTGAAACCCGCTATCGGCCAGGAATATTTTACGATCCGGGCCCAATGCAAAAAAACGGTTATCCAGTACAAAATTTCTTTCCGATTGGAATGGCAATTGAAGCGTTACCGGTTCATGACCGGGGCGGATATAGAAGTACTTTCCGAAATTCGACAGCATAAGCAACCCGCTGTCTGAAAGCTGGTGCACATCATTCCAGGGCGTTGCCCTGATGTTTTCCGAAAAAGAGGTAAGGGATTGGAGCAGCTTATCGCCGGTGATCGTTAAAAAATGTCTTTTTCTATATCCGGCAATGGACTGTATAGCGGGAGACGAAAAAGGCAAAACCCGATTGGCGTTTACGGCCATTATATGATTACCTATATCAGCGCCGAAAATCTCACCCCGGTTGTTTTTGATCAGATAAGCCATTCGCTCATGCTGGGGTACTGGACTATTTTCTTTGGTGAAATTATTGAACTCAATCCCATTAAATCTTGCGACACCAGCCTCCGTAGCCACCCATAGAAAACCGGTTTTTTCATCCCATTGCATGCCCTTGATTCCATTCGATGGCATCCCATTATCGGTGGTAAAATGCTGAACCTGAAACCCCGGATTGAACTGGGCAAAGGCCGTTGACCCGGTATACAGGAATAATAAAGAAAGGAAGAGGAGCCTTACCATAAACTGATTAGCCTCCAATTTACAGGTTCTGAATTAATAATTCACATTATAGAGGGTAGCCAGTTCCATCAGCTCTTTCATATTTCCGGCATTTGTTTTTTCATAAATGCGGGTTTTGATGGTTGATACTGTGTTCATTTTCAGGTTGAGGGAGTCTGCTATTTCTTTTGTACCGGCTCCTTTTAATAAATAATGCAGGATCTCAAGCTCTCTGGGTGCCAGGCTGGAAAAAGGATTATCCGGATGCGGGGTATTGGTTTTTTTCTGCATGGTTTCATTTTGCAGAAATTTTTGTAGTACCTGGATGATTTCTTCATCTCCCACTGTTTTGGAGAGATAGTAATGAATGCCGTATTGTTTTAAGGCCTCACCATATATTTCTGCGGGCTGCATGGAAAAAACGAGTATTTGCAGTTCCGGGTAAACCCGGCGGATATTGGGGATGATTTCAAGGGTGCTTCCATCAGTAAGAATAATATCCAGGATCAGGTGCGTGAATTTCTTTTTGATCAGTTCACGCATCAGTTCATGACAGGAAGCCACTTCTTCTATGTTGGTAAATCCCAGGTTGAGCTGGATATGCAGTTTGAGTCCTTTACGGATCATGCTATGATCATCAGCAATGATAATAGCCGGTTGCTGGAGTGGCGTTCGTATGGTTGTGG
>DAORJS010000370.1:0-3073 GCA_035439185.1 Chitinophagaceae bacterium | reverse complement strand
CCACAACCATACGAACGCCACTCCAGCAACCGGCTATTATCATTGCTGATGATCACAGCATGATCCGTAAAGGACTCAAGCTGCATATCCAGCTTAACCTGGGGTTTACCAATATAGAGGAAGTGGCTTCCTGTCATGAGCTGATGCGTGAACTGATCAAAAAGAAATTCACTCACCTGATTTTGGATATTATTCTGACCGATGGAAGCACCCTTGAAATCATCCCCAATATCCGCCGGGTCTACCCGGATCTTCAAATACTCGTTTTTTCCATGCAGCCTGCCGAAATATATGGTGAGGCATTAAAACAATACGGCATTCATTACTATCTCTCGAAAACAGTGGGAGATGAAGAAATCATTCAGGTGCTTCAAAAATTTCTGCAAAATGAAACCTTGCAGAAAAAAACAAATACCCCGCATCCGGATAACCCATTTTCCAGCCTGGCACCAAGAGAGCTTGAGATCCTGCATTATTTATTAAAAGGAGCCGGTACCAAAGAAATAGCAGACTCCCTCAACCTGAAAATGAACACAGTATCAACCATCAAAACCCGCATTTATGAAAAAACAAATGCCGGAAATATGAAAGAGCTGATGGAACTGGCTACCCTCTATAATGTGAATTATTAATTCAGAACCTGTAAATTGGAGGGCTAATCAGTTTATGGTAAGGCTCCTCTTCCTTTCATTATTATTCCTGTATTCAGGGTCAATGACCTTTGCCCAGTACAATCCGGGGTTTCAGGTTCAGCATTTTACCACCGATAATGGGATGCCTTCGAATGGTATCAAGGGCATGCAATGGGATGAAACAACCGGTTTTCTCTGGGTGGCTACCGAGGCCGGGGTGGCCCGTTTTAACGGCAGGGAGTTCAATAATTTTACAAAAGAAAACAGTCCCGTTCCCCAGCATGAGCGAATGGCTTACCTGATCAAAAACAACCGGGGTGAGATTTTCGGAGCCGATGTGGGAAATCATATAATGGCTGTAAACGCCAACCGGGTTTTACCTTTTTCATCTCCCGCAATTGAGTCTATTGCCGGATTCAGAAAAAAACATTTTCTAACCATCACAGGAGAGCGGCTGCTGCAATCACTGGCTTCCTTTTCGGAAAACATCAGGGCAACGCCCTGGAATGATGTGCACCAGCTTTCAGACAGCGGTTTACTTATGCTGTCGAATTTCGGAAAGTACTTTTATATACGCCCCGGTCATGACCCGGTAGCGCTTCAATTGCCATTCAAAACGGAAAGAAATTTTGTGCTGGATAACCGTTTTTTTGTTTTAGGCCCGGATCGTAAAATTTTTTTAGCCGATAGTGGGTTTCAGCAATTTAGTCCGTTGGAATGGGTGTCTGTAACCGGTGAAACCATCCCCTTTCAATCACCAAATTTCCTGTTGTATTGGGAAAATGGCATGGAGCGGCCCATTCTTTTTGCGGGTAATAATGCCTGGTTGCTCGATTACCGGAACAATCGTATTGAAGCCAGACTGGTTTGCAATGCGGTACCCACTTTTTCCTTTATCCGCTTTGCGCAATACAGCGAAAAATACAAAACACTGTTTATCGGAACAGATTCCAAGGGTATCATCGTTATTCGCAAAAACAAACTAACCCTGTTAAAAAACAAGGGAGCGGATATCCGCGAGAGAAATGCCTATTATTCGCAAATTGAATTATCAAACGGTAATGTGCTTACCAATGAAGCACATATTATCGGGCCACATGCCAACAAAAACGAACCAGTTCCGGTCAACGGAAAATTTGAATATTCCATTTACAAATCCGGGGATTCCCTGCTCTGGTTTGCACAGTATGAAAAAGCGGTGGCCAAAAGTGTTCTTCATTGTTATGATTACAGAACAGGAAAGACAAAGGTCTTTGAGAAAATTCAGGTGTTTTCAAATTTCGGTTTCTATCAGGATGGCAACCGGATTTATATTGCCAATTCTAATGGCCTTGGGTATTTGCAGGGCGATAGTCTTTTCTTGCTTTATAAACCTAACGAAGTGCCCAGCAACCTCAACTCTGCTTATGCCCTGACCTTATTTGCTCCGGATCTGCTTGGTGTGGCGTCCTGTGATGGTGTGATCCTCTACCGGCTTTCCAATAAAAAAACGGACACATTACTGAAAGCAGAGGGTTCCTGCTTCCGGAATTTCTGGAAATACCGCGATTATATTTTCATCGGCAGCTATGGCAAGGGGTGGTATATCTGGAAAAACGGAAAGCTGAAACAAATGCCGGTAGATAAAAATAAATTCCTGCTTTATGCCCACTGCTTTACAGCAGACAATCAGGGATTTTGCTGGATCAGCACCAACCGGGGCCTGTTCAAAGCCAGTCTGAACGATCTCTTATATGCCTGGGAAAACAATCGTAATAAATTGTATTATCATTATTACGGCAGAAATGACGGGATGGAAATCACAGAAATGAATGGGGGTTGTGCTCCCTGCGTTCTGGCTATGCAAAACGGAACTCTTTCCTTTCCCACCATGGACGGATTGTTATGGGTTCAGCCGGAAACAGATCATCCGGTATTGCCCGAAGGGGAAATTTATATTGATGAAGTGCTGGCAGGAAAGGTGAAAATCAGCCCGGATTCCCTGGGAAAGTTAGACATCCCCTTTAATGCCGGAGAGCTGACTGTCAAACTGGGTTTTTCATCCTGGTGCAACCGCGAAAATATTTATCTCGAATACCGTGTCAACAAAGACAGCAACTGGTCGGTCGTGGATATGAGCAACGGGGCACAAATCAGGTTCAACAATCTTGATCCTGGTACTTACCTTCTCACGATCAGGAAAATCAATGGTTTCGGCACCAATAATTTCTCCTACAAAGAAATCCGCTTCAGCATCAGCACCCCATGGACAAGAAGCTGGTGGTTTTATCTGTTATTATTTGGTGCTGCCTGGGGAATATTGGTGCTTTATTTCCGCTTCAGAACCCGCAGACTGAAACAAAGGCAGAAAAAACTGGAGCAGCTGGTCGTTGAAAAAACAAAAGAGCTGCAGGATCAGAATGCCATACTCGAAAAAAACAACAGTATCAAAACAAGACTGA
>DAORJS010000369.1:0-3095 GCA_035439185.1 Chitinophagaceae bacterium | reverse complement strand
GAGCAAACCCTTGCTCAACAGCAACAAAAAAATAATCCGCTTTCCAAACAACCAGGAAATAATCCTTTACCTGAGTCAGGAAATGATGAAATGACTGCCAGCAATAAGGTTCAGCCCACCAATAATCTGCCAAAGCCTGTTCATAATCCCAATCTGATCAATAGCCAGGTACCCGTGGATGCGCTTGCCAGCAACATCAAAGCAAATAATATCCCGCAGCAGGTAATACCAAATCCTGTTGTAACATCTGCAAACCCTCAACCGTCTGATATTATACAAGCTACTTATACAAACAATGAGCCGCTTGAAGAAACAGAAGGAAAAAAGAATAAAAACCGTGGCTTCTTCCGGAAGATTGCCCGGACTTTTGAAAAAAGAACGAATATTGACCCTACCGATGACAACCGTTTACTGGTAGCCGGTCTCTCTATCAAACTGAAATGATGTATCAGTTGTTTCAGTTCAATCTATCATCAGGTATTAATAAAAGAAAAATTATGAAAAGGATTTTTACCCTATGCGGAGCCCTGTGCCTCGCCCTCGCCAGTCTGGCCCAAACCGATACAACCGGAAAACAGGCGCCTCAATACGATACGATCCGTATTGGCGGAATCACGATCATCCGTAAACCCGGCACAAAGGACCGCCAGGTGATCCATGATCGTGAATACAAAATGAGAAATCGCCGGAACAGCGACAAACCAGCCAATCTTTCAACCAACTGGTGGATTTTTGATGTAGGCTTCTCTAATTATAACGATAATACCAATTATGCCAGTGCAGCTGCCCAGGCCTATGCTCCCGGGAGTAATGAAACCTGGCTGGAACTGAAAGATGGTAAGTCCAGAAATGTGAATGTATGGTTCTTCATGCAAAAACTGAATGTGGTTAAACATGTGGTGAACCTGAAATACGGGTTGGGACTGGAACTGAATAATTATCATTTCAAAAGAAACGTACGTTTTGACCCCAACCCACCTGCGGTACCGAATGCCCCGGTATTATCACTGGATGCTACCCCGAACCGCAGTTACAGCAAGGATAAACTGGCGGCCGATTACCTGACCGTACCAGTAATGCTGAACTTCAATTTTACGCCGAACCGCAAAAGGGGATTTGGTTTCAGTGCCGGTATCAGTGCGGGTTATCTGTATACAGCGAGAAATAAAACCAGAAACTCAGACGAAGGTAAAAGGAAGGTAAAAGATGATTTTGATCTCGAGAAATGGAAACTCTCCTATATCGGCGAACTTACCCTGGGCCCGGTACGTTTCTACGGTTCTTATGCCCTGAAAGGGATGTATGAAAGAGGACTGGATATCACCCCTTATAATTTCGGATTCCGCTTCAGTCATTTTTAATTGCCCAATACAAAAAATTCACCGGTTCCTTCTTCAGAGGGAACCGGTTTTTTTATTCACCGTAATGTTCCCGGGTAGTTTTTCTAAATGCGGCGTTAAAACATTTCCACAGCAAAAAATAAAGATCCGTGGCATTGCGTTTGAATGATGGACGGTACTGATCACAGCCCATTACCAATTACATGCTCCCACCAGCCTGTCTGCCCCGGCAGTTCAGGAAATGCATCCGGATCTTTTGGACTGTTTCAGGTTATATTTTACCCTTTAGAAACCACTAAGGAACATGAAAAATTATTTCATTCTCACATCCGTATTCCTGGGGAGCAGCATGTTGGCCATTGATGGCCGTATTACCGGGCATTCCCTTTCACACAAAAGAAGCAGTAGTCCGGGCGGACCGGTAGGAAAGATTTCCATTGTGATTGACAAATCAGACTACGAGCTGAGTGTGTACGACGACAAAGGCTGGTATGCCACGTATCCGGTTGTATTCGGGAACAGCAGCCTTGACGATAAGAAAGTACAGGGTGATAAGAATACACCGGAAGGTAAATTCAGTATCGCAGCCAAAAGAGTACATGAGAAATGGTGTCGTTTTCTCAGTCTGGATTATCCGACTCCGGATGATATTGAAAAGTTCAATAAACGAAAAGAAAAGGGAGAAATTCCGGCCAACGCCAGCATTGGTGGTGGTATAGGTATTCATGGTACCTGGCCACATGAAGATTTTGTGGTAGACCGTTTCAATAACTGGACATTAGGTTGTATCTCCATGAAGAATGAGCATGTGACGGAGATCTATCAGTTTACCAATGTAGGTACCAAGGTAACCATTAAAAAATAAGCAGGTTTATTGTCCCGGGTTAGACAGAAAACTTTCTGTTGAAGTTCTCCATTTCTCAGCATCTTTTCTCAACAGGGATTCATGACTGGCCCCTTCATAAATGATCAGCCTTTTTTCTCTGCCTGGGATAGCTTCATAAATCGCCCTGATCTCTTTTTCATTGACATAGTGATCCAGTGTACCCCAGTTGAGTAATACCGGACAATGGATGGCAGCGGCATAACGGGCTGTCCTGTGCTTATACCCGTTGAATCCTTTTTCCAACCCGATCCAGAAACTGGTAAAAAAAGCAAAGGGCTGTGCAGGAAACCCGATCTGGGCGGCACGGGCTTTCAAATAGGTTTGTAAAGAATAAAAAGGCATTTCCAGGATCAATCCGGAAACCTTTAACTCATAGAGATAAATGGCCCGGGTCACTGCAACAGCCCCCATGGAGCTTCCGTAAATAAAAATGTTCTTCTCTCCTTTTTGCTGTATAAAATCAAATGCCAGTTTCACTTCTTCAGCTTCCCGGTATCCGATCGTGGTACGGTTTCCATCACTGTTTCCATGTCCTCTGAAATCTACCAGCATTATATTATATCCCAGGTAGCGGAATTCATTGGCCTCATCAATCAGGGCCATTTTATTGACACCGATTCCATGAAAAAGGATCACGGTTCCTTTAGCTGAAGAATCTGCCCTGGCATACCAGGCATCGATGTTCAGCCCTTTCTTAGTTTGAAGGCGGACTGTATCGTAAGCAAATACCGGAGATTCATATATATATGAACGGGGATAACGGGGTCCGGTAAAGAGTTTCCATGACTTGGTGAATATATTTCCACTGCTATTACTGTACTTCTCCGGCAAATCGGTATAAAAGCGGGTCAGTTTATCGGCATAAAAGG
>DAORJS010000368.1:0-3097 GCA_035439185.1 Chitinophagaceae bacterium | reverse complement strand
TGGGAATCTTACCACCGAGGTTGGTATATTTTTTAGGACTTTTTAAAAAGTCAACGATTTCCATTACTTCCACTTTGGCTTCATCCAGACCAGCCACATCAGCAAAAGTGATATTCACACGGGTGCCTTTATCAAACAAAGTGGCTTTGGACTTGCCGATATTGAAAATACCACCGGGACCACCGCCGCCGCCGGAACCCCCACTCATTTTCCGCATGAGCAGGACCCACAGACCAATAAAGATCAGTACGGGAAAGAGGAACTGGAGAATGCCACCGAAAATATCGCGCTCATTGTCCACTTCAAATGGAACTTTGACCACGGTCGGATTGTCTTTGTAAAAATCATCAATCCCCTTTTTAAAATTATCCCCGCTGGTGATGGCGAAATACATATGCGGGCCTTCCTCACTGATTTTTCCGCTAACCCCTTTTTTAAGTTTATCAGCATATTTCACCAGCCCTGCCTTGGTCAGAAAAATTTTGACTTTCTTCTTATTATCAATGATGGTGTACTTGCTCACTTCTCCTGAAGCGATCATGTTCTTAAAATCAAGTTCAGTGATTTTTGCCATGTTCCTGGAAAAGGGGCCAAACCATGAAAAACCGATCAGTACGGCAAATATGATGGCATAGATCCAGTAAATGCTGAAGCGGGGGCCTTTCCGCGGCGCCTGATTGGGATCTTCTCCTCCCGGACCGGGACGCCTGTCATACCTGGGCCTGTTTCCTGAGTCTTGTGACATAAATGAATGTAGTATTCTGCTATTTAATGATAAAAACGATAAAAAGTTGGGGCCGGTTTCAGATTTAACAAAGCTTAGTCTTCGTGGTTCTCCACAGAAGCATCACTCCACATTTCTTCCAACCTGTAAAACTTGCGGTTCTCCGGCAGCATCACATGGACTACCACGTTTACATAATCAATCAGCACCCACTGGAGATTGCTATAACCCTCGTGCCGGTAGGGATTTTCTCCGCAGTTTTCTTTAACGCGGTTTTCCACATGCTCTGCAATCGCCCTCACCTGAGGCTGGCTTCCTGCTTCGCAAATGATAAAAAAATCGGAAACCGCTTCATTGATTTTACGAAGATCAAGGGATACAATATGTTCTCCCTTTTTTTCCTGGATCGCTGCAAGAATGGTTTTGATGATTTTTGAGTTCCTCGTTAACCGGACTGCACTTTTCTTCTTACGGTTGGTCAAGACTGCCAATTGTTCCAAATATTGAACGTGTTAGGTTTTTAGTTTATGTTTACTGGTTCAAAAATAGCGATTAATTGTCAGAAGCCCCTCAATCAAACCGGGAAGGAATGCCCTCCGCCAGCATCGGTTCGCCATTCATTGAACTGCAATCGGTTGACAGTACCAATAACTATGCCCGGGAGCTGATTCATGCTGGAATGGCACAGCATGGACAGGCCATTTTCGCCCATGAGCAATGGGCCGGAAAGGGGCAAAGAGGCCGGCATTGGGTCAGTGAAAAGGGTCAAAATATGGCACTAAGTATCCTGCTACAACCAAAATCCCTACTAATTAACCGTCAATTTGAACTCAGTGCGGCGATTGCCCTGGCGGTTCATCAGGCGCTGGTTCAATATGTACCGGAATATCTGACTATTAAATGGCCAAATGACCTTTACTGGCAGGACAGAAAGGCAGGTGGTATCCTCATAGAAAACCTGTTGAGTAGTCAGGAACAGAGTGGCAGCAGCTGGAACTGGGCCATTGCCGGTATCGGGGTCAATATCAACCAGACCCAATTCCCCTCCGATCTTCCCAATCCGGTATCCCTGAAACAGATCACCGGTAAGGACCATGACCCGATTCAACTGGCTAAAGCTATTGTAAACAGAATCAATCTTTATTATCAAGAGCTATTGACCACCGGCCCGGAGAATATTTTCAGTCAGTACAACCGTTATTTATACAAACAGGGACAAAGAGTAAAACTCAAAAAAGATAACAGGGTTTTTGAAGCACTGATCAAATACGTGAATGCAAAAGGTCAACTGGAAACAACACATGCCATTCCTGAAACTTTTGACTTTGGATCGATAGAATGGGTGGTTTGAGTCGGGAGTTTGGAGTCGAGAGTCAAGAGTCGGGAGTCCTTCCTCATCATTCAAAATTTATCATTCAAAATTCAACATAATCTCTCCCCTACTTTGCCGTCCATAACCTGAACTTCCTGGAAATGGTAAAGCCCCAGCGGAACTGACCCTTGCCCCAGGATGTAATGGTCCTTGGAATAAACCGGTTTTCCAGTAACTCAGTGGCATTGGTAAAATTCAAACGGAAGATATGACCCGAAGTGAGGATCTCGAATCCAACTCCTAATGGGTCATGAAATTTGATATTATCATTTGTTTTAAAGGCATTCTTGCTGGTCTCATTCCGGAAAGGATGGAAATAATCCAGTAAAAGATTAACCCGGCCACCTAAGGGCAGTTTCACTGCACCACCAAGGGCAAAGAAATTCTTCTGATCATAACTGATGGCATAACCGCGGGTTACAAATGTGGGATTTAATTGGAAGCTGATCTTCCCCATTTTTTTGGCAAGGATTAACTGGAGCACATTGCTCATTCTTTCGCCGAGGCCATCATAACTATTATCCTGATTAGGGAAGGCACTTTGTGTACTGGCAGCAATCACCATATTTCCATAAAGTGCAATGGACAAAGGATGAGAGGGATCATTTTCACGTTGCTGCATGATCCGGTACTTGATCCCGGTTTCATATAATTGCTGTTGCGGACCGGCTCCCTTGGCACGGGCAATATTCAGGTCAAGATTGTTTCCTAATCCCAGGGTAAACGCAATACGGATATCAGCTGCATTATCCAACCCGAAAAATCTTTTGATACCGCCATTACTACCCCCAATATCCCCAAAATTATGAGAGACATTAAAGTCCAGTTTCCCCTTCCCCACCAGTTCGGGGGTACGGGCGTTAATGGTTTTGGTGGAACTGAAAATTTCCACGGGCTTTGCTTCTTTTTTTTCCTGCGCAGATACCTGGAGTGTAATAATCATCAGTGCTGCTGCTAATACCTTCTGCATACGAATGGAGTTTTATGTACTCCCTTATCGT
>DAORJS010000367.1:0-3101 GCA_035439185.1 Chitinophagaceae bacterium | reverse complement strand
AGCGGGAGGGATCATCGAATATATAATTCACAAAATTCAAGGTGATATAATCCGATATGATCAGCTTCTTGAACAAACCCGAGATGATCAGATAAAACCCTTTCGCAAAATCACTCTCCGTAATGATAAAAGGTTTGTTGATCTGTGGCACAAAATCATGGGCCCTTACAATGGGACCCATCACCAGCTTGGGGAAGAAAGACAGGAAAAGCAGGTAATCACTGAATTTCTTCGCCGGCTCAAACTGCCCCCGGTACACATCAATGGTATAACTGAGGTTTTCAAAAGTATAAAAGGAGATCCCTACCGGTAAGAGAATATTCAGTGGATTAAAACCGGCATCCAGCAGGCTGTTAAAGGTTTCAATAAAGAAATTGGTGTACTTGAAATAGAAGAGCATGCCCAGGTTAAAGACAATACTCCCCAGGAGCAATAACTTCTTCTTCTTTTTATTATGTTGCCGGTAAATCGCATTCGATAATACAAAATCCACAATAGCCGAAAGGATCACAAAGACCACAAAGACCCCGCTGGCTTTATAGAAAAAGTAAAGGGAGAAAAAACAAAAGATATAACGGCGGACTTTAAAATGATTCCTGAATTTATAATACAATGCAATAAACAAGGCAAAGAAGAATACAAAAAAACCGTTGTTGAACAACAGCGGGTTTTTCGGATCGTATAAAAACTGTTCCAGGAAAGCCTGTATATCGAATGATGGCATATTGAGTTTACTTGCGGGTGCGGGTATATTTTTTGTATTCGTTCATGATGGACTCGTACATATAGCCACCCAGGATTTCAGCGCCCCGGTGATTGGGATGTACATAATCCTTATTGGCCAGTGAGGGATTTCTTTTGGCCCAGTCTACAATGGAATTAGTACCTCCCATGGATGCAAACTGGTTATAAAAAGAACTGCCGGTCTCATAAGCCATGGTTGCCTGTATCTTGATCAATGAATCAATCCCCACGGCTGATTTGTATTCCCCGCCATAACGGAAGGCACGGTCGGCCGTACTCACCACCATGAATTCCGTTGCCGGAAAACAGGCCCTGATTTTTTTAATGATGGGCAACATGGCTTTTGCATACCAGTTGAAGTTCCGGTCGTTCGGACGGAAGAGCAGGTTCACCCCATACTGGAAAATAATCAGGTCATAAGGATTATTCGCTGCAATCGCTTTCATAAAGACAGAATCCACCCGGGCAAATTCAATCCCCGTGATACCCCTGAATGAAAAATTATCGACAAAGACACCGGAGGGAGATTCAAAACTGATGCCATATACAGGAAGACTGCTATTATTCACTCCGAGTTTGATCCCCCGGTTACGATCAACCGCCAATGGAATCCGGTTCAGCATATTCGGTGCACTGATATTCTGAGAACCTCCATTCACCGTCAGATTCATCGTACCTGCTGCATTCCCACAGATCAGGCTTTTTTCAAGTACGGCCAGACTATCAGTTACCGTTTGATCAATCATTTGCACCCAGTCACCACTGCTGCGGAATAAATGTCCGGAGAAATAAAGTTTGCCGGTCTTTGCATTTTTAAAATTCTCATCCTCCCATCCACCGGAATAATTATGAATAACCGATTGTCTGAATTTAGATACCTGTGAAGTGATCGGGACAAAACCAACCCCGCTGCCACCAAACTGTTGTTGCAGCAGTTTACGCAGGGTTTGGGAAAGCAGATCTCCTTCAATCATGCTGTCGCCGAAATAAGCAATGCGGATCTTTCTTTTCTTTCCTGCTTTCAGCTCAGCCAGTTTCTGCAAGAATCCGTTCAGGGATGATTTGCTGGTATCCCGGTTAAAATTGGTGATGAAACGACCTTTCTTATATAATTCGAAATTTTTATCGGGCAGGTCTTCAATGATCACAAGGTTACTATCGGGCTTCTCTGTAATCAGCAGGGAGGAGTCGCCGGTCATGACATCGGAAATCAAATTGACTCTTTTAAAAGGCATCCACTGAAAACCCATCAGTGTTCCCGCAACGGAAAGAAGAAAGTAAATGCAAAAACTCCCGGTAACAAACTGGAGTACTCGTCGGTTACTGTTCATATCGGATCGTCTATCGGGTGGCGGATAATTTATTTTTCTTAATGGTGTCACTGACTCTTTGCTTCCAGGTAGCCGGTGCTTCGGAATAACCGCTCTTGCTGATCGCTTCTACCCAGACTTTATAGTCCATATTCCCCTTCAGTTTTGTGTAGTACTTTTTTCTGGACTGCAGTTTACAAAAATCCGCGAAAGATGCAGTGGCATCGGGGTATTGTTTGTAGCGGGTTTTGATGCCCTTTGTTTTCAGCAGGTTGTTTTTTCCTACGATACCAAAAAAATTGTTCAGCAGTTTGCAGTTCCGGCTGGTTCCTGATCCTGATTCCACAATGGCCACTCCCAGGATAACGGATGCCGGAACCCCATATTCGGTGGAAAGGGAATCTGCCAGGGGACGGTATTGCTGGATAAATGCTTTTTGTGTCCATCCTGTACCTGAAAGCAGGCAACAGGTCAGTAGCAGCATCAGTCCGGTGCGAATGGTCCTGTTTCGCCGGGACCGGCAAGGCTTAACTGATTGATTATCTGTACTGATTAAGGCAGACATGTTGTAAAGATAACATTTCAAATGCAAGGCACATAGTGAGGAGTCAAGGGATGAATTGCTTTACTTTTGCAGGACAAAAAACGGATGATGAACAGCAGATTAGTGGTTGATAAACAGGAAGGACTGAAAGAATTCAGAGAGGGAGGGCTTTCTCCGCAGCCGCCCGCTATCCGGATGGCTGCCCGCTTTTTTTCCTGGTTATTCCACCCGGTTTTTATCCCGGTACTGCTGGTTTGGTTCATGTTATACCGGCACCCTTATCTTTTTGCAGGTTTTTCCGGAATGGACAAAACCAAAGTGATGATCCAGGCATTTGTGATGTTTTGTTTTTTTCCGATCGTCACGGTATTATTATTGAAAGCATTGAAATTTATCAGCAGTTTCCAGTTACATAGCCAAAAGGACCGCATCATTCCATTGGTGGCCTGTGGCATCTGGTATTTCTGGATCTGGTATGTATGGCGTAACCTGCCGGATTATCC
>DAORJS010000366.1:0-3102 GCA_035439185.1 Chitinophagaceae bacterium | reverse complement strand
AAAGCCGCTGGCTGCATGATAAACAGTACATGGATCAGAACCTGCTGGTCTGGTATCGGGGTAATAACGGTAAAGCCATGAACAAACTCCGCTTTTACAGTGGTTGGGTGGAAGATGCGGTATACAACCGTTATCTCGTGAATGGTGATAAGAAATTTGTATTGGATTTACTGCCTGATATGAAGGCCAATTATGCAGCCTGGGAAACGGAAAAGAAACGATCGGATGGATTGTTCTGGCAATACGATGTACGTGATGCCATGGAAGAAACCATCAGTGGTGGCAGAAAGGAAAAGAATCCAAGACCCAGTATCAACAGTTATATGTATGGCAATGCCATGGCATTGAGTTGGCTGAGTCAGTTGAACCAACCCGCAGATAATCCAGAGTCTCTTTTATATTGGCTCAAAGCAGATTCCATCCGTAAAGCAGTGCAATCAAAGCTTTGGAATAGCAAACACGATTTTTTTGAAGTCCGTAAAGAACAGGGCGATACCCTGGCTGCCGTGAGAGAAGAAATCGGATTCATCCCCTGGTATTTTAACCTGCCAGATACCAGTTTCAATATAGCCTGGAAATGGCTGATGGATAAAAAATGTTTCAATGCCCCTTTTGGTATCACTACCGCTGATCGCAGTCACCCCGGCTTCCGCACCCATGGTTGCTGCAATTGCGAGTGGGATGGTGCCGTCTGGCCCTTTGCTACTTCACAAACATTAACGGCATTGGCCAACCTGTTGAATCAATCGCAGCAGACCTATATCAGCAATACCGATTATTTCGATCAGTTGGAAACCTATGTGGAATCGCAGTACTATCGTGGTCGTCCTTATATCGGGGAATACCTCGATGAAAAGACCGGTTACTGGCTCAAGGGAGATGAGGAAAGAAGCAGGTACTACAATCATTCCACTTTTAATGATCTGATTATTACAGGACTGGTAGGATTAAGACCGGCATCAGGTAATACCATTGTGGTGAATCCATTGTTATCGGAAAATAAATGGGATTGGTTCTGTCTGGATAATGTATTGTACCACGGTAAAATCATTACCATCATCTGGGATAAAACAGGAACGAGGTATAAAAAAGGAAAGGGTTTCCAGCTTTGGGTGAATGGGAAAAAAATGGCCAGTGCAGAGAAGCTTCAAAAATTAACGGCGACTTTATAATATATGCGGGTTCATCGGTACTATATTCTTTTGGTATTGCAACTGGCTTTGTTGCTGCAGCTCTCTGCACAGGAGACAGAAAAAGTCTATCTCTCCGGCAAAGGTCCGGATGATGCCGTTAGCTGGGATTTTATGTGTACCGGTGGAATGAATGCGGGTAAATGGACGACCATACCCGTTCCTTCCTGTTGGGAATTACAGGGCTTTGGTAAATATGATTATGGATTTGCGAAAGACAGTGTGAAAGGAAAGGAGAAAGGCCTGTACAAAAAGAAATTTAATGTGCCCGCTTCCTGGAAAGGAAAAGTCATCAATATTGTTTTCGAAGGAGTGATGACGGATGCGGAAGTAAAGATTAACGGAAAACTGGTTGGCCCTGTTCATCAGGGTGCTTTCTATGTATTCCGTTATGATATCAGTCAGTATTTAAAATATGGAAAAGAGAATTGGCTGGAAGTAACGGTGACGAAACACTCGGCCAATGAATCCGTGAATGCTGCCGAGCGAAGAGGAGATTTCTGGGTATTTGGGGGAATCTTCAGACCGGTTTGGCTGGAGGTATTGCCCAATACTTTTATAAAAAATTTGAATTTCCATGCCAGAGCAGACGGAGAACTGCTGGGTACATTCATAACCAATCAATGGGCAGATGATAAAGCAGTAGTGCGAATATTGGATAATAATGATCAGCTGATTGATACTATTCAATCCACTGATATCGGTTCGAACTATGGAGTATACTTCTTCGGAAAAAAAATAAAGAGTATCAGAGCCTGGACTCCCGAAACCCCTTATCTGTATAAAATAGAATGCACGATCTATGAAAAGGGGAAGCCCATACATGTGCTGAAGCGGAAATTTGGGTTCAGGACAATTGAATTAAAGAAAAGGGATGGTTTTTATCTCAATGGCGCGAAGATTAAATTTAAAGGTGTTAACCGTCATTGCTTCCGACCTGAGTCCGGAAGAACACTAAGCGCTAAGCAAAGTATTGAAGATATTTTGCTGATCAAGGAAATGAATATGAATGCAGTCCGGGCCGCTCATTACCCTCCTGATGCCCATTTCCTGGATGCCTGTGATTCGCTCGGATTATTGGTGATGGATGAACTGGCCGGCTGGCACGGACATTATGATACACCCACCGGAAAAAAATTACTGGAAGAAATGTTTGCACAGGATGCTCATCATCCTTCTGTGGTTCTCTGGGCCAATGGGAATGAAGGTGGACATAACCGGGAGCTGGATCAATTTTTCAGTGAGCGGGATATCCAGCTAAGACCGGTAGTCCATCCCTGGGAAAATTTTAATGGCGTAGAAACACAACATTACCGCGAATACAATTATGGCATTGGCAATTATGAAAACGGCAGAGAGATCGTGATGCCAACTGAATTTTTGCATGGCTGGTTTGATGGGGGACATGGGGCCGGACTGGAAGATTACTGGGAGAAAATGTGGCATAACCCCTTGAGTGCAGGCGGCTTTCTTTGGGATTTTGCAGATAATGCGGTGGTAAGAAAGGATCTGAAAGATTCATTGGATACCGATAAACACCGTGCCGCCGATGGCATCGTAGGTCCGCATTTTGAAAAAGAGGGAAGTTTTTATGCTATCAAAGAAATCTGGAGTCCTATCCGTTTTGAAAGAAAAGAAATCACTCCGGTATTTGATGGTAAACTCAATATCGAAAACCGTTATCATTTTACAAATACCAGTTCATGTTCATTCAGCTGGAAATTAAAACGATTCAATATTGCAGATACAAAGGAAATATCAGGGGAAGCAGTAGCGCCGGATATTCAACCGGAAGCTAAAGGAGTATTGTCCTTATCACTTCCGGCTGACTGGGAAAAGTATGATGTACTATATATAACTGCCAGAGATCCGTTTAAAAGAGAACTGTTTACCTGGAGCTTCACCCTCAGCA
>DAORJS010000365.1:0-3106 GCA_035439185.1 Chitinophagaceae bacterium | reverse complement strand
TCCAATTTTTAAAATATCAATTAGCGCTTTTTCTTCATCGGCAGAAAGGTTAGTATTAAAGTTCTGCCTGCCAGAAAGTATTTGTTGGGCGATGTCAATCAGGCTGTCCAGTTCTATTTTTGTTGATCCACCTGTTATTTTAGGCTCCACTGGTTCAAATTCCAGAGCTCCCATACCTCGTTTTCCTATAAAGCAGAGTAGTTCGACAGGATTGAGACTGTTGGTAGGCCGGCCATTTTTAGAGAGCCATGTATTGATAAGTGTACTACCATATTTATCTGGGAGCACATCTGCCAGCAAGCCCGGCAATCCTTTAAAGGTGCTGGTATTTCTTAATTCAGGAAATGAAAATATTTTTTTTTCAGCCCCTTCAATGGGCATTTTTAGTGGTGATAAATCAAATTTGTTTGTCAGAAAAGAGGGCTCATATTCAAAAGAGGCAATCTCTGTACTAACATCCCAGGCAATAGCCCCAACACGTTTATTCCAAATATTTACAAATGCTGTTGTAATCATTACCAATCGCTTTTAGGGTTTTCAATTCTCGTATTTTTTTTGCTTGTCGCTCTTCGCCGCTTCGCCTGTTCCAGTTTAGCAAGTTTCAATGGACTGATTTGCTGTTGCGCCTGGAAGCTCTGCAGCAGGTGTAATTGTTCAAGCGACCGAAGTATCCGGACAAATGTGTGTAGTGTGCCGCCTGCACCTTTTTCTATTTGCACCAGTGTGGTACGATTGATACCTGCGGCGTCAGCCACTTCCTGCTGAGTTTTATTCTGCTCCAGACGTGTTCGCTGAATATAATTCCCTATCAAGCCTACAATCGCCGTGTCGCTCATGCTATACCAGTATATGTTTGTTTTTTCCATCTTTAAAGTCGTTTTATAGTTTAATGATGTTAAATGTCAACATTGTTAATCTTAATAAATGTTGACTAAATCCATCATAAATATACAAAAATGTTTTCAATGACGGAAATAACCGACAAAAATCAGTTTCAGGAAATGAAAATGGAGTTATTTCGAGAGCCTGTCTAGGCCAGGAGTATTTAAAATTCTATCTATCTCATTTTCAATCAGTTCGCTCACCTCTTTTTTAATGTTCGTGAAATTTTCACTCACCATCTGGCTACCAACCTCTGTAACGACTGGCAGGCTCTTATATAAGTCCGCCTCTGCGCTTAATTGAGCGTGGTTATTAAGGATCTCGCAATGGAAAGCTTTTAGTTTTATTTTATTGGTGGGATCGTCCGCTACCATACCTACAAATTCTCCGGACGACAACCCTGCTATTTTGGATTGAGGTATGGCAAAATCAAGCTGTGTAGATTTGCTTACTGAAGTATCTGTCCTATTGATCGAAATACTCTCCTTCACCTGGTTGATCTTTCCGAAACGTTCTGAAAGGAACTTGGATGTTTCCCCTGTTACTTGTCCGCTGATGATATTGCCGGTTATATTCATAATAACCGCTGATTGATCTGCACCATAGTCCTTCTTTAATTGGCTAAAATCCTGGATACCTAAACAAGTAGCGACCTTGTTGGAACGAGCTGTGGCGATGAGGCTATCAATATCATTGAAAAATATGGTAGGAAATTCATCAAACACAAGGCTAGATTTCAGCCTGTTTTTTTGGTTGACCAGTTTAATGAGCCGGGTAATGTATAGTGATAAGACTGCTCCATAAATTTGTTGCTTTTGAGGGTTATTGGCCAGACAGACAATCTTAGGTTCTTCAGGGTTATTAATATCCAGTGTAAAGTCGTTGGATGACAAAACCCAGTAAAGTTGCGGGGATGATAGACGGGCCATCCCGATCTTGGCGCTGGCAATCTGGCCCTCCAATTGTTCCATAGCATCGTTCTGGTAAGCTGATATAAACGGATTAATTAAAACTTCTATTTCCGGTTCTGTACGAAGTACTGAGAACAGTTTTTCATACTCCACCTGCATCAATTCAATTACATGGGGGAGTGTCAGGTATTTCCCGCCCTGGTACTTTTTCAGGAACCATATAATGGCCGTTAAAAAATTGATGGGAGATTCTACAAAAAAATCCCCCTGCTTAGTGATCCACTCACGATTTAATCCCATCATGATTGAACGAGAAGCTTCGGTTGCATCTGTAATATCGAACATGGTCGAAGCATCCAGCGGGTTACAACGGTGACTCCTGGAAAGATCATCGAAATTAATGGTATAGAATTTCGGTTCGACATTGTAACTGTTCTTGTTCTTCAGCAACGTATTGTAGGCAATTTTAGTCAAGTCATCATACTTAAAATCATAGACCAGCATTGTAAAACCTTTCCGGATATGCTGACGAATTATGTGCTGAATCACAAAGTATGATTTACCAGATCCGGGTGAGCCGCAAATAAGTAGTCCCCTGAAGGGATTAATGATATTGATCCAGCTTTTGCGGACCTTGCCCCTCAGGTTATACTGGGCAGGAAGGTTGATCGAATATTCATTCTCCAGCAACCGCTCTTCTTGGGGGAAGGTTTCATTCATCTCGTTGAAAATATCCTTTCCCAAATTCACCCTTATATACCGGCTGAACAGGTTGCCTCCTGCCAGCACTAAAAGAAACCCTGTACCCGTCAGAATCATATACCCGGTTGCCAGTTGTTCCACCTGTCCCTGAAAGCCCAATATAAGGGCGCTGGAGAAGTACAGACTCAACCCTAATACCAGGTAGGCCAGGATGGATTGGGGGTTGACTTTTTCAGATTTTTTGCCCCTGGCTCCCAGCAGGGAAATCCCCAGTAGTCCCAAGGCAATCAGTTTGGACTTCCAAACCGTGTTGTACATCCCCGTACGGGCAATATTTTGGAGGAATTGATCACCCCACTGAGTTGTAAGCCCCCAGCGTTCAAAAGCACCATAACAGTAAAAATAACAGTGCAGGAGCAGGACCAAAATAGACCCCAGCCGGGTAAAGTCCAGGATTTTTCTGAGGCCCGCTTCATTTTCGCCGGTTCCGGATGACATATCAATTTATTTAGGGTTAGGATTGCGTTTTTTCTTCTTTTTCTTCAGCAATTCGGCTGGAACCCGGTTCAGGTTCTTTTCATGTTCGAGCAGTTCTTTGAGTAGGCCGTCTT
>DAORJS010000364.1:0-3108 GCA_035439185.1 Chitinophagaceae bacterium | reverse complement strand
TGCTTCATCAGTATAACCTCAAGAGCATTGGGGTAGGGAGTTCCAATACAGAAGATTCCTCATTGATGAAAGAAATGGTGGTAAAAATGCTTTCCTGAATATTCACAAAACAGTTACACTAAATACTGTTTCTTTGCGCAACGAAATTTCCGGAAAACCCATCCGGATTAATATTAAAAATGAATATGAAAAAAATAGTATTGAGCTTTTTAGCAGGTACAGTCATGCTGACCGGATGCCTGGAAACCACCCAGGAAGTAACCTTAACAGAAAATGGCAGTGGTACCCTGAGCACAACCAGTGATATGGGTATGCTGCTGGGTATGGCCAAACAAATGGGTGGTGGTGCTGAACTGGAAAATGCAGGGGATAAAGCAATGGATACCACGATTTATTTCGGAACCGCAGCCTCAAGTATGCCAGATCTATCTTCCGTAGAGAAAGAACTTTTGGAAAAAGGGAGCATGAATATGAAATTGAATTTGAAGAATGAGGAGTTTAAAACTAAGCTCAGTTTTCCATTTAATAACGGAGACGAACTCGTCCGGTTTAATAAAATGACCGGAAAATTATTATCGATTGCCCTCAAGGATCAGATGGGGGACTCTCCGATGGGAGGTTTGGGCGGACAAATGCCGGCCTTCTCTTCCTTTGATGATTATTTTATCCTGGAAATCTCTAACGGAGAATTGAAAAAGAAACTGAACAAGGAAAAATATGCGGCTGTTGCTTCTGATGAATTTTTAAACGGACTCAAAGAAGCAGCCGGTATGGGTATCCCGGTTGGTGCTACTTATGTTTTTAATCTTCCCCGCCCAGCAGAAAAAGTGGAAGGTACAAATGTGCAGCTCTCTGATGATAAGAAAAAAGTAACAGTTAAAGTAGAGCTGGATGATTTCTTTGAACATCCGGAGAAGTTCGAGTTCAAGATCAAATACTAGGAGGCAGTCGATAGTCTCTAGTCAATAGTCTTTAGTCAGTAGTTACAATCAGGCCGATCTCAAAGAGATCGGCCTGATTGTAATAACTAATATCCCGCTTTCGCAAAAGCTAGAGGGGGCGAAGCAATATCCTAATATCTAAATATCCTAATATCTATCCCTATAAAACTTTCAGACTCTCCACCTTATCCTGATCAATTTGTTTGACCAATGCTTCCAGTCCATCGAATTTGATTTCCTCCCGCAGGTATTTCTTGACAGTAACCTGTAAGGTCTGGCCATAAATTTCCTGGTCAAAGTCGAATATATTCACTTCAATTACTCTTTTCCGGCCATCCACTGTTGGGCGGAAGCCAATACTCATCATGCCTTTATAAAGTGAATCAGGTATCAGGTATTGGGAATTGGGTATTGAGTTCCCTTTTGTATGATCTTTGCTTATAGGTTCGGTTTTGTGCTGTATCAGTTGAGCATACACCGCATAGATGCCATTGCCCGGTACCAGTTTTTCCTCATTCTGCACTTTGAGATTGGCAGTGGGGTATCCGAGTTTCCGGCCCAGCTTATCGCCATGGACCACTTCACCGGAGAAAAAGAAATCATACCCCAGTAATTTGGCGGCTGTTCCGGTATCACTGTGTAAAATAGCTTCCCGGATATTGGTGGAACTGATGGAAATATTATCCAGCACATGTTTCGGGATTTCTTTCAGCTGATATCCAAAACGGCTGGCATTTTTTTCAAGTAACCGGTAATCACCCAATCGGTCACGACCAAAACGGTGGTCATATCCGATGATAATAGTATGGGGATTGAATTTTCCGATCAGGAATGCTGACAGGTAATCTTCGGCAGGCTGATTGGCAAAGGCATCTGTAAAGGGAACCACCACCAGGTGATCAATGCCCAGTGCTTCCAGCAGACTTATTTTTTCCTCCAGGGTATTAATCAACCGGATTCCCAGAATCGCCGAAGAGACAATTTTTCGGGGATGCGGGTGAAATGTGATAATTACCGTTTCGCCACCCACTGCCTTTGCTTCCGCCTTGAGCCGGCTGATCACCTGCCGGTGTCCAAGGTGTACACCGTCAAAAGTGCCGATGGTGATGACAGCATTCGTAAAGACAGGTAATTGCTCGATATCGTAATGGACTTTCATAATTGGGCTGGCAAAACTAATTGATAATTCCGGCCCGACGGAAAGGAATATTTTTTTAATTAAGGCAGGCGGGGATAACCGGCATTGAAAATTGAACAGTAGATTTGCGCCATTATGAGCCTGTACAGTCAAAGGGGTGTATCCGCGCAAAAAGAGGAAGTGCATGCAGCAACAAAAAGCCTGGATCAGGGCCTTTTCCCGAATGCATTTTGTAAAATTTATCCTGATTTCTTATGCGGGGATGCTGACTGGGTGAACCTGATGCATGCTGATGGGGCCGGCACCAAGAGTATCCTGGCTTACCTGTACTGGAAAGAAACCGGGGATATTTCCGTGTGGAAGGGTATTGCCGAAGATGCCATCGTAATGAACCTGGATGATCTGTTGTGTGTGGGAATTCACGACCGCCTGCTTTTTTCTTCCACGATTGATCGCAATAAAAACCTGATCCCGGGAGAAGTATTACAGACTATTATCGAAGGCAGTCAGGCATTCTTTGAAAAAATGCGGGGATTTGGCGTTCATATCACCTATATGGGCGGAGAAACTGCCGATGTGGGAGATGTGGTTCGCAGCATTGCCGTAAACGGAACGATGACTTCCCGCTGGCCTAAAAATAAACTGGTGACCAATGAAAAAATCCGGCCCGGAGATGTAATTGTAGGCTTGGCTGGTTTTGGACAGGCTGCATATGAAACCAGTTATAACAGTGGAATCGCCAGTAACGGCCTCACTTCAGCTCGGCATGATGCCCTGCATAAGACCTATGCTGCACGCTATCCTGAGTCTTTTGATAATGCCCTGCCCGAAGAAGTGGTGTATATCGGCCCTCACCAGCTGACTGATGAAATCAATGATGCAGGAACGATGCGGTCTGTTGGTAAATTGTTATTGAGCCCGACCCGGACTTTTGCTCCGGTAATGAAGGAAATACTGACCAGTCAATTTGAAGCGGTGCACGGACTTATACACTGTTCCGGCGGCGGGCAAACCAAATGCCTGAAATAT
>DAORJS010000363.1:0-3120 GCA_035439185.1 Chitinophagaceae bacterium | reverse complement strand
ACCTGTTGGGTATTTGGCACCAATTCAGTAATGGAAAGCGATCTGATCAGATTGAAGGGTATCCGGATGAATATCTCAGAAATGTTTGTGGCACGATATGCCTATATTGATAAAGCCAGGCAATATCTGGCCACGGGAGGCAAATCATATTTTGAAGGTGGCGGGCAGTTTCATGATGTGATCCGGGTGATCAGGCAATATGGTCTGGTGCCTGAAGAAGTGTACAGTGGCCGGCAAGGTGAAAAGTTCACCCATGATCATCGGTTACTGGATACCGCAATGAAAAGACTGGTGCATGGCTGGCAGGTCAGGGGGAAAAAAAGCCTCAGTGACCAGGACCTGATACAATTGAATGATACGCTTGATAAATTTCTGGGCAAGGTACCTCAGCAATTTATCTGGAAGGGCAAGACTTATACTCCTCACTCTTTTGCCAGGGAACAGGTAAATCTCAGTGACGATTACGCCGAACTGGTTTCTTTTTCCGACAAGCCCCTGTACCGGCAATTTGTGCTGGCGGATAAATACAATTGGGCCAATGATAGTTTCTGGAATATTTCCCTGAAGGATATGCAGGAAGTGGTGGATACCGCGCTGGCAAGAGGATGGTCGGTTGGCTGGGAAGGAGATGTTACCGAACCGGGCTTTAATTATTATGGAGGGTACGCTTCGATACCGGACTCCGCCTTTCAGTTTGATCAGCAGCGACTGGAAAATTATAAAACGGAAGTAACGGAGCGGGATCATATGCTGCATCTGACTGCCACAGGAGTTGATGCTACCGGAAAAAAATGGTATTACCTGAAAAACTCATGGGGTACCTGGCTCAGCCGGTATAAAGGTTTCCTTTTTATGGAGGAAAATTATTTCAGGATGAAAACCGTGATTCTCTTTGTCAATAAAAAAGCCTTACCGGAATCATTACGAAAGAAGTTGAAATTATAATCGATAGCTGCCCTTTCAGTATTGTACCGGTTTCATCATTTTATGAACAGCAGTTCAAGCCGGTTAAAAAATGACTGCCCTGTCAGATTCCGTATTATATCAGCGGAATTTGCAGGACAGTCAACATCTTGAAAAAGGGCTCAGCTATTGGGGTGATTCATCAGGAAGATTTCTCAAATTTCATTAAAACGCCAGTAGCAGAAAAAGTAGCTTCATACTTCACCGTACCCCGCATGATATGGGCTTTCCAGCTTCCATCATTCCTTAATTTCCATTCATAAACCATATCTCCCGGATATTGCTGACGGAAGGCATCCAGGATTAACTGGGGCACGGCAGCAGAGAGACAGATCACGGAATGAGATGAACGATGTCCGTTATCATCATATCCGGCGCTATGCCGCTGATTACTTTGATTGAACTGTACCGTAAACCTGTTACCAGATTCACGCAGCCATTCCACATTTACTGAGCCTGTGAATTCTGAAGCAAAGGCTGTGGTGGTGGATGCAGGTACTGCACTGGCTGCAACAACCGTTACTGATGGAGCAGCTCCGTTATCGTTAACGGATTCTTTTGAACAGGATACCAGGAAGATGGCGGCGATAAAGGCAGGAATAATTTTGTTTTTCATGTGCTGGGTCATTTTAGTACTGATAAATAATTTCATACAGAAATGGGTACATCCTGCAGGACTGGATGTAACCGGTGCGACCGCCTTTTTTTTATCCGGGACAAGGGAATAGATAATGTGTGGGGCCAAAATGCGGTTAGTGAACAGGTTTGAACCGGTTCAAAAGACCTTCTGTTCAGGCATGGATAAATAAAAAAAGCCCCGACGGATTCGTCGGGGCTGTACTTAAACCCAATTGAATTAAGATTTAGAAGATATTGTAACCGTAGCTGATATAATACAATCCACCTACAGCAGGGCTTCCATAACCGGTACGGGCATAGAAGTTACCCAGGTTGGTACCACCAATACGGAACACGCTCTTGGTGCCATGAGGGCGGTAGGAAACCTGTCCGTCCCACCAGCCAAAATATGGCAGTGTACCGGATACAAATGTTCCTTCGTAATAGTTATTATCCTGCCATTTGAATACCACATTAAAGCCAAGTCCTTTGCAGAGATCATCGTTGCGCAGACCGATATTATAACGGTATTTAGGAGCATTGAAATAAGTTACTTCGTTGGCAGGTACATCTTTCAGTACATCAGAGAATACGTTACCATAAACTACATAATTCTTAATGGCGCGGTATTCAACACCTGCACCCCATCCGTAAGACTTGATAATAGCCGCAGAATTCTGGGTGTATGAAACGTTATTTGTAGAGAAAGAAGAATAAAGCGGAAGTCTGCCAGCATTGTCAGTCTGGGTTTGTCCGGCTGCAACAGAAACCAGGAAATCCTTGTAACGGCTGGTATAATAATACGCATCGAAAAGGAGTTTCTTTCCGATAATACCTTTATATCCGATTTCGTATGATGTAACAACCTCAGGTTTTACATCAGTAAATGTGGCACGTACCAGTCTGCTGGAATCAGCAGGCGTTCCTGCTCTGTAAGCCAGGATACTTTCAGCAGTATAACCAGGTCTTGTACCATTCAGTTTATAATAGGTCTGGAATTCAGGAAGACATCCGATCAGGAAGCTGCTGCCACCACCCAAACGCAGACTGATGTACTGGTTTTGGTTGCTGGGGAAACGATAGGCAGTCTGATAAGACAAACGGATATTATTGTCTTTGGCAACATTGATTACCGCCGTTACCCTTGGGGTGAATTTGCCTTTGAAATTGGTTTGCTTATCGTAACGGCCGGAAGCAGTCAGGGTCAGCTTGTTGTTCAGCAGACTTTTCTTCAACTGAATATAAGAACCATATTCATTAATCAGGATGGTTTGCAGGGTATCAGCAAAGATGGTTCCCTGAGATTTTAAAGCCCATTGTTTCCAGTTGGCTCCGATCAATACATCTACCACTTTGGAGAAATGCAACATCTCGGAGATGTTGGCATTCGCTTCCATAGCATAGAGGTCAGATTTATCGAGGAACTTAGCACCACCTGGCTTGCTGACAGAAGTGTTTTTGATCACACGGGCAGCATCATCAAAAGCTTTTGTACCTGGTAAGAAGCGGCCGGCATCAGCTGTGCTACGGGCTGCAGCA
>DAORJS010000362.1:0-3121 GCA_035439185.1 Chitinophagaceae bacterium | reverse complement strand
ATGACCTATGTGCTTCATTACAAAAGCGGCAAGGTTAAACGGGAGGGACGCGGACTTTCCTTCTTCTATTTCGCCCCCAATAGTTCCATTGTCGCCATACCGATGGGTAGTAATGACCTGCCGTTTATCTTCAATGAGTCAACCAATGACTATCAAACCGTCAGTATACAGGGACAGATCAGCTATAAAATAACCAATCCAAAAATGCTGGCGGATGTGCTGGACTTTACGGTGGATGACAACAAGCTATACAAGAAAAATGATATTGAGAAGCTCAACCAGCGGATCATCAATGAAGCCCAAACGGCTACGTCTTCTTTTATACATGAGATCAAACTGAAGGATGCCATCCGTTCCGCTAAGACCATCGAGCTCCGGATTCTGGAAGGCCTGAAAGCCTCTCCGGCTGTGGGAATGCTGGGTATTGAAATCCTTGGGGCCAATATCCTGGCGATTCAGGCCACACCGGAAATGGCCAGGGCATTGGAAACGGAAACCAGGGAAAAACTGCAGCAGGAAGCAGACCAGGCTATTTATGAAAGGAGAAACTTTGCAGTAGAACAGGAAAGGAAAATTAAAGAATCAGAACTCAACACTGAGATTGCCGTTGAAGAAAAGCAAAAGCAGATTGCAGAAAAGAAAATGGAATCGGAAGTACAGAAAACCGAAAACGAACGCAAGCTCAGGGAAATGAAACTGGAAGCAGATATTGCCGTGGAAAATCAGCGAAAGCAGCTCATTGAACAAAAAACTGCCAACGATAAAAAAGAAGCGGAAACCCAGGGCTATGTGATTGAAACGACCCTGAAGCCATACAAGGAAATGGACTGGAAAATTTTAACTGCACTGAATAATAATACAGACCCCCGCTTTAATATTTCACTTGCGTTCCGGCAACTGGCGGAGAACGCGGATAAAATCGGGAATCTTAACATCAGCCCTGAATTACTGGACTCCATCCTGAATAACAAGCGTGAAGTGAAGAAATGAAGTTGGAGTATGCGATTATAGTAAAAAATAAAACCAGGCTGGAATCATTGGTGGAACGTTTCAACACCAGGGCCCAGGCTAAATTTTATATTGAACGCCTGGGTGGAAACTTCGAAGACTACGAAAATGAACATGAAACCTTTCACCACTCCTTGACCGAACTGCAAACCCGTTTATCAAAGATCATCAAGAACAAAACGGTTGAAAGGGTCTATCTGCCCTCATTCATTTTTTCAGAAACCAATCTGATTGTGGTGATCGGACAGGACGGACTCGTGGCCAATACCGCGAAATATTCTAAAACCTGCCCGATCATTGCCGTGAATCCTGATAAGGCAAGATATGATGGTGTATTGCTGCCATTTAGCAGCAATGATTTTACTGAGGGAGTGGAAAATGTAATCACCGGGCGATATCGTGCCCGGACAGCCAGGTTTGCAGAGGCAAGACTCAATGACGGACAAAGGCTATTGGCCTTTAATGATCTGTTTATCGGGGCCTCTTCTCATGTTTCGGCACGGTATAAAATTTCATTTAACGGTGAAACAGAGGAGCATTCCTCCAGCGGTCTCATTGTGTCCACAGCTGCCGGATCTACCGGTTGGTTAAGTTCGGTATTCAATATGGCCTACGGGGTGGCCGGTCTTTTTGAACAAAATATCACTCCCCAACGACCGGTTTTGAATGACAATGAAATGCTTTTTGCAGTCAGGGAGCCTTTTCAAAGTATCCGGACACAGACGGGAATAACGGCGGGACTGATCCAAGAACAGGATCAGTTATCAGTTGAATCGCTGATGACAACCGGTGGGGTGATATTCAGTGATGGTATTGAATCTGATTTTCTGAAATTCAACAGCGGTGCCATTGCCAAGATCGGGATGGCAGCTGAGACCGCGACGCTGGTACTGAAATAAAACAAAATACCTGTATCCTGAGTTATCATTAGTCCTGATCATGTTGGGACAGGAAGTTTATATTTGAATCATTGATGCTCATGTTATAAATACAATAAGCCCTCTGATCACCGAAACCCATTTTACAGCACATGCCCAAACCACTCCATCCCATCCTCAAAGCCATTTTATTCTGCATTGCCTTTACCGGAATATATGTGCTGATCTATTTTTTAAAGTCATCGGTTATCCCGGCCTCTTCACAGCGGATACATGCCGGCATTGGTATTGCCGTGGCCCTGCTGGTAACCGCCCTTTTCCTGAAAATGGATAAAGGGAGGTTCAGGGAAATCGGTTTGTATTGGGAAGGCAGGACCCTATCGCGTTTTGTGTTGGGGATAGTGATCGGGGTAGGACTGATGGGGGCATTAACTGTGGCCGTGATTTTATTTTCAGGTTTTAAAATCAAATGGAACCCCGATAGTAATCTCCTGAAATTTCTTTGGGGCAGTCTGCCCTTATTGCCCCTGGCCTATATGGAAGAACTGGCCTTCCGTGCCTATCCGCTGGAAACGATTAAAAAGAAAACAGGGATCCGCAATACGATACTGCTCACCGCGCTTTTATTTGGCGCCTATCATCTCGCCAATGGCTGGACCCTGCAGAATGCCTTTCTCGGTGCCGGGGTATGGGGCATCATCTTCGGACTGTCTGCCATCATCAGCGGGGGGATTGCACTACCCACCGGACTGCATTATGCCGTGAATATGACCACATCGGCCTTTGGCATCAGCAGTGGTTCTTATCATCTATGGGTACTCCAATCCGGCGATGGACAAAGCCTGGCGAATTACCAGAGCAGTCAGCTGGAAACCCTCTTGCCGCAGATCGTGTTGTTGCTGGTTGGGCTGGGGGCGATGGAGTGGTATATCAGGAGGAAACCGATTATTCACTCCTGAAAGCTGTGTCTCCTGTCAATTTTTAAATGAACGGATATGAGTTTTACATAAGGCCTTTACACATCCGACGACAAAAATGGGCGCATATGATTTTCTACAGTATGAATTGTTTGTATAAGCCTTAGATGAAAAGACTGTTAGCCCTCCCACCCGCAACAGCACCGAACTGGTCGCCGGGCTATTCACCATGTATATCCATCAGCAATACCTGCATCAGCAATTCTACATGACCTTCAACAACAGCGACACCCTCTTCTTTGCCAGGCAGATGGATGA
>DAORJS010000361.1:0-3125 GCA_035439185.1 Chitinophagaceae bacterium | reverse complement strand
TCATGATGGCCGGGATGCTGGGTGGAATATTATTTTACCGGCCCATATTCGGCAGCTTTCTGAAGGATACAGCCATTAAGGAATGGAAAACTTCAGATATGGCCAACATGGTGGTGGTAGAAAAAAAATCAAAATCGGATACCCTGCTGGATGCTGAGCAGGGACTTCGAATTCAAATTCAAAACGAGATTTCCTGGAACTATAAAGGCACTACCCTGCACGAAAAAAGTACAGATACCCTGGTGGTGGTGGAAGGGGGCTATACCATTTATCCGCCGCTGAGTGCGATGGGACAGGATGCCGGCAAAATCAATTACGATTCCTTGAAATTTGAAACCATCCCGGATACCAAAGCGGTTTACAGCAAAGTAAAACTGAATAGCAGTAAACAATGGAAATTCACTTTTCTGGTCTGGATCATGATCATTTTTGTAACCATGGTGTATGGCCCCATAGCCGCCTTTCTGGTAGAGATGTTCCCGACCAAGATCAGGTACACGAGTATGAGTTTACCTTATCATATTGGTAATGGGGTATTTGGCGGGCTGGTGCCCTTTATCGGTCTGCTGCTCACCACTACTTATCCGGCTGATCCGCTGGTGGGATTGTGGTATCCGATTGGCGTGGCCTCCCTTTGTTTTGTAATCGGGATGCTGTATTTAAGAAATAAGATTGACAGGAATATCAGGGATTGACCTATCGAAGTGTGCCGTTACAGAAATTTAGTTCATAAAAATTATAATTTTCCTCTTTCAAAACATAAGGCTTCACTTCATCAGCAATCGAGAGTAATGCAAACGGGTTTGTAATTACATTATAAATGAACAGACCCGTATGTAAGGTTCTCTTTAATGCACGGGTAGCAAAACTGTTTATAATTTCAATTGTTAGCGGAGCTGAAGTAAAAAATTTATTCTCCATCTTAACCATTTTATAATAAGATGAATCTAAATGTATGTATACATCCTTTCCATCACAAAAACCCCATGCCCTGTCAGCAGAAGTATCTCCTGCCACTTTATAAGTGAGTAATACACTTTTTTTCAAACCGGTTATTGTGAAGTCAATTGAATCAGGTGAATTTTCCAGGAACTGCTGATAATTTGCATACACCCCTTTTTTAAAGACGCTATCCCTGAGTATCGGTGGTAAAATGCATTTTCTGCTTACCGTTGCAAAATAATCACGGGTTATACTTTCCTGCAAACCATCACTGAATTGCTTTGTCAATAAAATCATGGACTTCAAAGCAGATTCAGCTAGTTCATCACAATTGTCCGGCATCCACCTGTTCCTTCTGAATATCGTATCGATATTACCTTTTTTGGCTATTACTCCTTTGCTTGCAATGTAAAAATCCGCATTCAGGTATAGCCTGCTTTCCAGCCGTGTACTGTTAAAAATAGCTGCATGTGCCCAGCCTGATTTGACATATGCTTCCTGAAACCAGAAATCGTTGATATTAATAAAAAGAGTATCGTCATTAGTACCAGATTCAACAAGTTTATTCAACCCTTTATTAAGCGTCACTTCCAATCCCTGTTGAAAAATAAGCCTTGAAACCCCTTCTTTCAAATAAACAAAGGTTACCCCCATATCTGCTGTATCCTTCCTGCAATCCTGTAAGATGATCCTGCCGAATTCTTTCACTGAAACCTTGTCACTCTTTTTTATCTGAAGATTGACTGTATAAGGCTTTTTGCTGTAAAATTTTTTTTGCCCAGAAGCAATACAAAAAGCAGCAGCACTAAACAGAATCAGCAATGCGATTTTTTTCATAACTTACCATTTGCAATTCTGAATCAAATATTCAAAGAAATTATGAATGCGATTAAAAAATACTTCGGACTGATCTGGTTACTCCTGGCTCCGCTGGTGATTTTTGAGCTGATCAATGGCGCCATCCAGCATATTGATACGGCCGGCAAAAAGGATATCAATAATCCGGTGATCTGGATCATCATCATTGCCATCTTTACCCCCATTGCCATCGGTCTGGTGATTTTTGGCTGGTATGCGTTCAGGGGGGAGTATGATCACCTTCCTCAGAAGTCTAAAGACCTGTATTACAACGATTAAGAAATTTTACAATTTTCAAACATTTTTATCTTGCTGCTGTTATTATGGCGTACGAATTTTGCAGCGCAGATGAAAAGGATCGCCCTCATATTACTGGTTATTTTCAGCCTTGTTCAGGCCGGTCCCGCTATTGCTTCCCTTATTCACCCAAACACCGTAGTATTTATGGTGGATGAGGAAAAAAATGAAGACAAGCAAAAAGAAGACAGCAAAAAAGACAACAAAAAGGATTTCATCCGCCAAAGTATGCAGGCGGCTGGTATAGCCCGGGAATCTGTCCTCGCTGTTTTACGTTCTGAAAAAATACATCCTTCTCCCTGTATTGAGAAAGTAGCTCCCCCACCCAATTTTTACTGATCAGCCCTGTCAACACTGGCTGGTACAATGCATGTACCGGTATTTCTTACTGATCAATAAAAATTAGTGCAATATGTCTGCAACCAAAAGTCCGGTCAGCAGGATTTTAAATCTGCTCAAACTGGAACGCAATGAAATCACTGCTGTTTACTTCTATGCCATTCTGAATGGATTAATCCAGCTTTCCCTCCCGGTGGGGGTACAGGCGATTATCGGTTATGTGCTCGGCGCTTCCATGCGCGCCTCCCTGGTAGTTTTAATCATGCTGGTGGTACTGGGTGTACTCATCGCCGGTATCATGCAGATCAACCAGATGAAAATTATTGAGAAGATCATCAAAAAGATCCAGCAGAAATTATTTGTCCGGTACTCACTGGCTTTTGCGAGGCATTTGCCGGATCTGGATCTCAAAAAAAATGATCATGTATATCTGCCTGAACTGGTCAACCGGTTTTTTGATGTACAGGTATTGCAAAAAAGTCTTTCCAAAATTTTACTGGAGATTCCAACGGCAGTGATCCAGATTTTCTTTGGTTTGGTGCTCTTGTCCTTTTATCACCCGGCCTTTATTCTGTTTGGCATTATCCTGGTCAGCATCCTGGTACTGATCCTGCAATTTACCGGCGGACGCGGATTGCAAACCAGTCTTGAAAAAAGCAAGTATAAATATAAAGTGGCCGCCTGGCTGG
>DAORJS010000360.1:0-3125 GCA_035439185.1 Chitinophagaceae bacterium | reverse complement strand
ATGATACAGGGTTCTTCCCGTTTTGTTTACCGGATACATGGCACGAATCAGTTTGTTTCGGCTGGTTTAAAAGATCAGTACACCGTAGACCAGATTCATGTGGATGTGAATATTGTGGATGGCTATGAATTGGATACAGCGGCATTCCGCCAATGGAAAAAAGGAGAATTTGCCGATGCCAGTTTTTTGCTGGAAGATGGCAAATATATCTGTGGGGCTGAAGTGGAGAAAATGAGTAAATCCAAATTCAACACGGTAAATCCTGATGATCTGGTTTATCGTTTCGGTGCTGATACTTTCCGTATGTATGAAATGTTCCTGGGTCCGGTGGAAATGAGCAAGCCCTGGGATACCAAGGGAATTGAAGGGGTTCATCGCTTTCTGAAAAAACTCTGGCGCCTATTCTTTAAGTTATCCGATTCCCCCTCTACCGGAGGGGGTGAGGGGGAAGTGATCTGGACATCCGATCCCGCCACGGATGCCGAGTTGAAAGTATTACACAAGACCATTAAAAAGATAGAGGACGATACGGAAAGATTCAGTTTCAATACCGGTGTCAGCAGTTTTATGATTTGTGTGAATGAACTCACCGATCTGCAATGCCATAAAAAAGAAATCCTCCAGCCGCTGGTCATCTTACTGGCTCCCTATGCACCGCATATTGCAGAAGAACTCTGGCACCTGCTGGGCAATGACAGCACTGTGCTGGATGCTGCCTTTCCGGTATTCGAATCAAAATATGTAAAGGAGACCAGCAAAACTTATCCTGTGGCCATCAATGGTAAAACCAGGACCGAACTCACCCTTGCCCTGGATGCTACCCAGCAACAGGTAGAGGAACTGCTGATGCAGGATCCTGCCGTGATTAAATGGCTGGATGGAAAGCCCCCTAAAAAAATCATCTATGTAAAGAACAAGATGATTAATGTGGTGGTTTAGAAAACCGGATCATGGCACTGCTACCTTCGGTACTGGCCAGATAGGCATCATATCTGATACCATTCACCATGGCAATCATATAAGAAGTATTGGGCGGAATGGTGCCCAGGTTTTCGGCCACCATGACCAGTTCATTCTGTTCCTTCATGGAGCTTAATGGAATCCGGATGGTATGCGGGTTGCCGGTCAATCTGATATTTTTGGCCAGCAGCTGATCGTTTAAAAAAAGCGAGATTGAGTCCCCGTCTATTTCCGCATTATCATAAAACCGCAGCTCCAGGGTATCACCGGTCAGGGGGATTTCCTTGATAAACTGTTTTTTACGGGCGGCAAATTTTTCTTCAATACTCGGCATTTTAACCGGGGTGGGTGCAAGGGGTTCAACCGGGATAGTTTTAACCGGTTGCGGGGCAGGTTCCTCCTTCTTCAAGGGTTTTTTCTCTGGTGTTTTCTGAGGTTCCCGGGGAGGAGGTACAATTAGTACAGTGGTTTGTTCCGGTTCTTTTTCTCCTTCTGCTGTGCTATTGATGGGCACCAGGGCCACCGAACCAACGCTGTCAATAATCTCAGGATCGTTGGCGCCTACGGTATAGTTCTCAATCACGAAGTCCCATTCATCTTCAAAAGCAGGACGTATTATCTTATCAAGATGTACATCTCCTTTTTTATCATTTTCATCATCCCGGCTGGCTGTTTTTCCATCCAGCATCATTTTACCCACACCGGGGCAATTAAAATCGGCTGTGGAGAGCATGGGGGTTTTACCGGGAAGGCTGATACTCAAACGGCCTGATTTGGCCACTATCAGCTGATCATCCCACCAAACCGCTTCATTGGTTTTGGCATCAAAATACCCTTTGATCGTATATCTCCGGTAATTCCCGGCTGATTCATAATAATAAGCGGTGCCGGTCAGGCTATCACCCTTTTGAATGATCTTGACTTCCACTTTTTGCCGGTTAATGCGACCCTGCCAGGCGCCGGTAATCATTTGGGCAGGCAGGAAAGCCGGAAAACAGGAAAAAAGCAACAAAAAGAGAAAGGGGAGGGTGCGGGAAGCTGATATTTTCATGAAGCTGTGACAATTTATTAATACTAACGGTTTTAAGTATTGAATATTTTGCCTTTAAAAGTTGGGGCAGTAAAAAAAAATCCTAACTTTCCCCCAAATCTCTCCACCGGGGGGAATCTGTAATTAACCAAAATTTGCTTATGAGAAAGTTTTACGCTTTTCTATTAGCTGTGTTGTCATTTGTTAGCTATACGGCTGATTCGCAATGTACAAATACATCACAGTTTCCGTCAGGTACTATAGCCATTCCCTCAAATGGTTCTGCGGTAACAATTTCTTCCTGTAGTTTTGCGGGAGAATACTCTGTATTATCAGGGGCTGTGAGTGGTCAGACGCTGCGGTTTACAAGTAGTGTGGCTACCGATTATATTACCATTCGGTCTGGAACATCCAACGGGCCTGTAGTTGCTTCTGGTGTTACACCACTTGTTTTTAGTAATACTTTTACAGGTACTTTGTATGCACACTGGAATACTTCAGCGGCCTGCGGAACTCAAAACTCCTGCCGGACGACCACGGCACAGTGTACTTCCTGTATTCCTGTTGATCCTTGTACATCTGTTACCAATATCGCAGCCTGTGGCACACCAGTGACTACAACGATGTCAGGTTCTGGCGGTGGATGGAGCCCGAATAGTTGTGGCTTCAGCACACCTGGTGAAGAGAAACTCTTTACTTTCACGCCTACCGTTACCGGCCCCTATATTCTGCAGGTAAATTCTGCATCCGGTGGATTTGCCGATTATTTTATTAAAGCTGCATCCGGTGGATGTAGTTCATCAGGCTGGACTTGTATTGATGATTTAAACGGTGCCGGAAGCGCTCCGATGGGTACATTGACTGCAGGAACACAATATTATATATTGGTTGATGCTGAAGGTACCGGATCAAGGACCCATACCTTCCAGGTGAATTGTTATACGCCTCCACCTGCCAATGATCTTTGTTCAGGTGCACTTACAATTAATTGTGGCGAGACGCTGACTGGTTCAACCACATTTGCAACCACCGATGCCGTTGCAACCTGTGGTACCACATTAAATACTGCACCGGGAGTTTGGTACACTTTTGCCGGAGATGGCACGCTGACTACCTTAAGTCTCTGCGGATCTTC